>JAVBRW010000180.1:0-4934 GCA_031547475.1 Planctomycetota bacterium | reverse complement strand
CGTGCGATTTGACGTGGTCGCGGGGAACGGCGGGTGGTAAGGCCTCCCAAGGCACGCTGAGGGGATACCCTGACCAGGCCCCCCGACACCACCCGACCCTTCGGGCCCCGGGCAGGATCCGCCGGGGCTTCCGTACCTTTTTTTAGAAAGGAACGGGGATGCCCATTGGCCATGCGATTTTCCGCCCGTCAGAACCATCCCTCATTGCCGTTTCTGCTTTCATGTTCCGGAGAATACCGATTCGGATCATCCGATCCGTTTTCGGGAATATCGATTTTTTGTTCTTCATCGCTGCGCTTTTTCACTATCCGGTAGAGACATACCGTCAATGCGTTGAGGATCGCCACAAGCACCAGCAACGCCACGATAACGACGAGGGCATATTGAATATAGACAAGCATGCGAACCTTTCGCGGAAAAGCGCGACGCCATCCGGATCACTTGCACACATCCACCCATTTTCCTCCCGACCACCTTTCCAGCTCGTCCAGCGATGTTTTGACGCAATTGTCAGGCGAGCCGGCGGCGGGATAAACGAACGGAAAAGCGCGCAGGCTTTGATCCAGGTAGACTTCGACGCCGTCCTTCAAGCCGAACGGACAAACGCCGCCGGGCGGATGGCCGGTCGCGTCCAGGCATTCGTCGCCGGACACGAACGCCGACTTGCCGCCGAACTGCGCCTTGAATTTGGCGTTGTCGAGCTTGGCCGTTCCCTTGGCGACCACCACCACGACGCGTTCCGTTCCCTTGACCCGGAGCGCCAGCGTCTTGGCGATCAGGTCCGGTTCGACGCCCAAGCCGGCCGCCGCCAGCTCCACCGTGGCGATGCTGCCGGGCAAAACCTGCATCCTGTCCCCCGCGCCGAAGCGCGCCAAATGTTCTTTGACAGTTATGTCCGACACGTTCAGTTCCTTTTCCGAAAGCCGTCCCGCAATTTTTTGCCGTTCCAAAATGCAACATTATCGTGTACAATGATTAATGAAGCATGCCAGAGGGGTTTTCATTCTCATTTGTACTCCAGATAGAAAAGGAAAACACCATGAAAAAAATGCTTTTGCTTTCCGCACTGCTTGTCCTGTCAACCCTGGTTGCCGCCGCCGGCGAACGCGTGGTCGTCTACGTCACCTTCCACGAAAAAGAGGCGCTCGCCTTGTTCGAAGGCTGCGCCGCGAAAACCGGCCTCGCCTTCGACTATGTTCGCGGCCCCACCGGCGAACTGTTCGCGCGCGCCCTGGCCGAGAAGGACAACCCGAAAGTCGACATCATGCTCGGCGGCTCCATCGAAAACCACGAAGCGTTGAAAGCGGTCGGCATGCTGGTCAAGTACGTCTCCCCCGAAGCCGCCGCCATTCCCGAATACTACAAGGACAAGGACGAGGAATGGACCGGCTTCTATATCGGCCCCGTCTCCATCGCCGTCAACAAGGAGCGCTGGGACAAGGAATTCGCCGGCAAGGCGGAAATCCCGAAAACCTTCGAGGATTTGCTCAACCCGCAGTTCAAGGGCGAAATCGTCATGCCCGATCCCGCCCGCTCCGGCACCGGTTATAATATGATCGCCGGCATTGTCCAGTCGATGGGCGAGGACAAGGCGTTCGAATTCTTCAAAAAGTTCAAGCCGCAGGTCGCGCAGTTCCCCTCCAGCGGATTCAAGCCGGCCCAGATGGTCGGCCAGGGCGAATACCTCATTTCCCTCAATTTTATCCATGACCAATTGCTGATCAACTCCCAAGGCCAGCCCTTGTACATGAACGTGCCTCCGGGAGCGAGCTGGGAAATCGGCGCCATCTCCATCATCAAGAACGGCCCCAACACCGAAGGCGCCAAAAAATTCGTCGACTTCGTCCTGTCGAAACAGGGCGGCGACATCCATTCCGGTATCACCCTCCGCCTGTCCACGCGCTCCGACGTCGCCATACCGCCCGGCGCCACCGCCATCGAAAAGCTGGACATCAACCGCAAATTCAATTTCGAAAAAGCCGCGGCGGACAAAAAGCGGCTGGTGGAGAAGTGGAACGCGATCGAATAAGCCATGCACGAAAAATCCTCATGGCTTGGCGATGTCAAACGCATCCTGCGGGAACCGGCGCTGGTGTTTCTGCTGGCGCTGGTGACCGCTCTGTTCGCCCTGTTCATTCTCTATCCATTGTTCAAAATCACCCTGTTGCCGGATGGCGAGGCGTGGCGGCGGTTTTTCACGGAAAAGGCGTTTCTCCGGGCGTTCATGAACACGGTTTTTTCCTCCCTCCTCGCCACCGCCACCGCCGTCGTTTTCGGCTTCGGCTATGCCTATGCCATCAATTACGCCGAAGTGCCGCTGCGAAAATTCTTCCGCGTTCTGGTGCTTATTCCCCTCACCGCGCCGTCCGCCATCACCGGCCTCGCCTTTATCATGCTGTTCGGGCGGCGCGGCATCATCACCTGGAACATACTCGGCCTCCGGACCGATCTTTACGGCTGGATAGGCTTGTGGGGCGCGCAATCGCTGGCCTTCTTCCCCCTCGCCTACATGACGATTTCCGGCGTGTTGAAGGCCATCAGCCCCAATCTCGAACTGGCGGCGGAAAACCTTGGCGCCCGGGGCGGGCGGCTGTTCCGCACCGTCACCCTGCCCCTCGCCCTGCCGGGCATACTCGGCGCGTTTCTCCTGGTCGCCATCAACAGTCTTGCCGATTTCGGCAACCCCATGCTGGTGGGCGGCAACTACCGGGTGCTGGCGACCGAGGCGTACACGCAGGTGGTGTCGATGTTCGACAACAAAATGGCGTCCGTCCTCAGCATCATGCTGCTTCTGCCCACCCTGTGCGTCTTCCTGTTCCAGCGCTATTATCTGGAAAGGCGGTCTTACGTCACCGTCACAGGGAAGCCGGTGGCGGGGCTGAAACGCATCCGCGTCTCGGCGCCGACCCGCTGGTTCCTGTTCGCCCTGTGCTGCCTGATCGCCTCATTCATCATTCTGAATTATTCCATCGTCATCCTGTTTACTCTCACCGAGCGTTTCGGCGTCGACAACACCTTCACCCTCGAACATTTTCACGAAGTGTTTTTCCGCTCCCGCGCGCTCCTGAACTGTTGGGGCATTTCGCTGGCGAGCGCGGTCATCGTCACGGTTTTGGGCGTTCTGGTCGCGTTTCTGGTATCGCGGAAAAAATTCCCCGGCCGCGCCGTCATGGATTTCGTCGCCATGCTGCCGATATCCATGCCCGGCACTTTCATGGGGCTGGCGCTGATCCTCGCTTTCAACCATGGCTATCTCGAACTCACCGGCACCGCCGCCATCATCGTCATCGGCATGGTGCTCAGGCAATTGCCGGTCGGCTACCGGAACTCCATGGCAGCGTTCAAGCAGATCGACAAATCCATCGAGGAAGCCAGCACCAACCTCGGCGCCAACAGCGTGCGGACGTTTTCCCGCGTCGTCATGCCCATGCTCAAACACGCTGTGTCCGTAAGCTTTGTCTACAGCTTCATGAAGTGCATGAACACCTTGTCCACCGTCATTTTTCTCGTCTCGCCCCGCTGGAGCCTGGCGTCGTTGCAAATACTCAACCTTGCCGATCACGGCTATTACGGCAAGGCAAGCGCCACCGCCATGGGCATGATGCTGTGCATAGCCGTCACCTTCGGGGTGATGAAGCTGCTGTTCAAAGGGAAGATTCAGATTTTCGATATTTGAAGGGAAAACATGCAGCCTGTCGTCGAGTTCCGCCACGCATCCAAGATTTTCGGCGCCCTGTCCGTCATCAACGATGTGACGCTGTCTATTCCTGAAAAAAGTTTCGTCACCTTCCTCGGCCCTTCCGGTTGCGGCAAGACAACGCTTCTCCGCATGATCGCCGGCTTTTACGAACCGGACAAGGGCGAGGTGTTGATCAACGGCCGGGTGGTGAATACGCTTCCCGCCTATCAGCGGAACACGGCCATGGTGTTTCAGGAATACGCGCTGTTCCCGCATCTCAGCGTGTTCGAAAACGTTGCCTACGGGCTGCGCACCCGGGGCGACAAACAGGCCGAGATTGACAAAAAGGTGGCGGACGCGCTCCGCCTCATCCAGTTGGAAAAACTCGCCGACCGCTACCCGAACCAGTTGTCCGGCGGCCAGCAGCAGCGGGTGGCGGTGGCGCGGGCGTTGGTCATGAACCCGGTCGCCCTTCTCCTCGACGAGCCGTTGTCCAACCTCGACGCCAAGCTGCGGGAATCCGTGCGGGTGGAACTGCGGGCCATCCAGCAGCAGCTCCGGCTCACCGCTGTCTACGTCACCCACGATCAGTCCGAAGCGTTCGCCATGTCCGATCTCATCGTCATCATGAACCAGGGCCGCATCGAGCAGGTCGGCAAGCCGAAGGATATCTATTACCGGCCGGCATCGCGTTTCGTCGCCGATTTCATCGGCACCGCCAACATTATCGAAGTCGCCGCCCTGCCCCATCGCGAAGCCGAATACCACGGCAACCGCATGCGGGTCGACGAATCGGAATTGCAGGGCACTGTGTTCGCCAGCATCAGGCCGGAAGCCATCGTCCTGGCGAACACGAAATCGGAACAGTATTTTTCCCTGCCGGCAAAGGTGAAATACAGCACCTTCCTCGGGGAAAAATCGCGCTATTTTCTCCAGGACGATTACGGCAAGGACTGGATTGTCGATCACTACGACAGCCTGGTCGAATTTTCCGACCAGGTGTACATGCAGATCAAGCCCGAGCATGTGCACTTGGTCGATCATTGAAGGGTATCGATGAGAAAACGTACAGCCGCCGCTTTCCTATCCATTATAAAAATATGCCGATCAAGGGTAGGGGCGGCCCTCGTGGCCGCCCGCGCTGCGCAAGCGAAGTCGTTACTCCTAAACGAAGCCGCATTTGAAAGGCGGGCGGCCGCAAAAGAATGCGCTACACCGTCTCCACCACGATATCGTTGTTGGTGTAGATGCAGAT
>JAVBRW010000197.1:0-11486 GCA_031547475.1 Planctomycetota bacterium | reverse complement strand
AACACGCCCCAGTTGCCCATGACCATGCCGAAGCCGCCGGCGATGACCTGCATGATGGCCTGGCCGAAGATGATCGGAATCACGTTGGCCTGGTTGACCTTGAGCGGCAGGAACTGCCTTTGTCCGCCATAGGTCTTGCGGCCGCGAACCGCCTTGGCCTGCATGATCGGCACCCGGCGGGTGCCGAGGGTAATCATCACCACCGCCAGCGTCATGCCAACGAAGATGATAAGGAGCACCACAATCTCCCCGAGAGTCACGGACGAACCGGCGCTGGCCGGATTTGCGCCCGACACCAGGGAAGCGATGGCGCGCGGTATGCGGGACAAAATGCCCGACATGATGATGAGGGAAATGCCGTTCCCGATGCCGAATTCGTCGATCTGCTCGCCCAGCCACATGAGGAACATGGTGCCGACGGTCAGGGACAGCACGACATAGAGGAAAAATTCCCAGTTGGCAACGCCCGCCGCGACAAACGAGACATCGCTATTGGACGAGGACCGGATCATGCCGAGGGCCAGCATCGAACCCTGGATGATACAGAGGGCGACGGTGGAGGCGCGGACATACTGGTTGATTTTCTTCCTGCCGGTTGCGCCTTCGTGGGCGATCCGGGACAGGGCGGGAATGATGGCGGTCAGCAACTGGAAAATAATCGAGGCTGTGATGTACGGCATGATGCCGAGGCCGAATACGGCCATGGACGACAGCGCGCCCCCGGTGAACATGTCCGCCATGCTGAGGACCGCGCCGACCGCGCCCTGGGCGCTGGCGACGTAGTCGGTGATAGCCTTGACATTGACGCCCGGGGTGGGAATGAACGACCCGAGGCGGAAGACTATCAGCAGGAGAAAAGTTATGCCAAGTTTGCTGCGCAGTTCCTTGACATTGAGAATTTTCGAAATGATATCGAACATGGTCTACTATTTCGCCCCTGTTTTATTCTCAATGCATAATTCAGAATGCATCATGCATAGGGATTTTTGCATAGCGGTTCAATAATGCATCATGCAAAATGCACTATGCATTTTCTTTCACTCTGCCCGCCGCGACGGTGATCTCGATCAACTCGACCGAGCCGCCGGCCTTTTCGATCTTTTCCTTGGCGGTGGCGGAGACGGCGTTGGCCTTGACCGTCAGCTTCTTGGTCAGGTCGCCGTGGCCGAGAACCTTGACCAGATCGCCCCGGCGGATGCCGAAGCCCTTTTCCCGGAGCGTCTTGACTTCGACGACATCGCCGTTCTCGAAATTCTGTTCCAAAAAGTCGAGGTTGACGGGCAGGAAAACGGTGGCGTAGTTGGCGTTGTTGAAACCGACCTTCGGCAGGCGGGTCTTCAACTGGGTCTGGCCGCCGACGAAGTTGCGCAGATAGTTGGCGCCGGTGCGGGAACCCAGGCCCTTCTGGCCGCGGCCGGCAGTCTTGCCGTGGCCGGAGCCGGCGCCGCGACCGATTCTTTTCCTGCGCTTGTGCGCCTTGACGTTGTGGAACACATCGGTAAGATTCATGGCTTTTTCCTAAGCAAACCTTGAGTTATTCAATTACTTCAGTTCGATGCCCCGGAGGCCTTCGGTCATTTCCTTGCTCCGCAGCTTTTCCAGAGCGTCCATGACCGCCTTGACGACGTTCCGGGTGTTGGTGGAGCCGTACACCTTGGTCAACACGTTCGTCAGGCCGCCGGCCTCGAGAATGGCCTTGACCGCGGTGCCGGCGATGACGCCGGTGCCGGGCATGGCGGGAATCAGCACGACCGAGGAGGCGCCGAAGCGGCCCTTGATCTGGTGCGGAATGGTGCCGCCGGGGGTGATGCTGAAACGCTTGAGGGAGCGCCGGCCGGCCTTGATGGCTTTCTGGAACGCGCCCGGGACTTCCTTGGCTTTGCCGTAGCCGATGCCGACCCGGCCCTTGCCGTCGCCGACGCACACCAGGGAGCCGAAGCTGAGACGGCGGCCGCCCTTGACGGTGGCGGAACAGCGGTAGACGCTGATCAGCGTTTCCTGGAATTCCCGTTCGCGAGGCTCTTCGGACCTGTCCTTGCGGCCGCGGCCGCCGCGCCGCATGGTGTCGCCGCCCCGTCCGCCGCGCCCGCCGGCCTTGGCGTCGCCGCCCTGCCCGGAAGTCCGGGTGCCGCCCCGCGCGCGCCTGGGCCCGCCTTCGGAAGAACCCGCACCGCCCATTCTGTTCTCGCTGTTTTCAGCCATTGCCGCTAACTCCATTTAGTCAAACCCCACGGGCAATCCCGTGCGCTTTAGATTAGAATTTCAATCCGGCCTTGCGGGCAGCCTCGGCCAGCGCCTTGACGCGACCGTGATACTGACGCCCGCCCCTGTCGTACACCACCGCCGCGATGCCGGCGGCCTTGGCCTTTTCGGCGGCCAACTTGCCGAGAATCTCGGCGGCCTTGACATTGCCGCCGTAGGTGTCCTTGGGGAAATCGGCCGAAGCGGTCGATACGGCGGCGAGGGTGCGGCCGGCCGTGTCGTCGACGAACTGCACCGATATGTTGCTGAGGCTGCGGAAGACAGCCATGCGCGGCCGTTCCGCCGTCCCGATGACGCTGCGGCGCGCCCGGTTGTGGCGGCGGCGCAGATCGTAGCGTTTCTTCAAAATCCGTTCCATGAGGTTTCTCTCCCGGGACCGGCCGAACCCGGCTTTCGTCAAGCCGCCGCCGCCCCTGCAATGAATATCTTATTTGCCGGCGCCGAAGGACTTGCCTTCGAGGCGACGCACGTGTTCGTCGGTGAAGCGGATGCCCTTGCCCTGGTACAGGTCCGGCGGACGCACGCGGCGTATCTGGGACGAGATTTCGCCGACCATCTGCTTGTCGATGCCGCGGACGATGAAGTCCATGTATTCGCGGCTGGCCGACTTCGGCACTTCGATATCGATGCCGTTCGGTATCTTGAAATCGACGGGGTGGGCGAAGCCGGCGACGATGGAAAGGACGGTCTTGCCCTTCAGCTCGACGCGGTAGCCGGTGCCGACGATGCGCAGGCGTTTTTCATAGCCCTGCGTCACGCCAATCACCATGTTCTGAATGAGGGCGCGGTACAGGCCATGGAGCGCCCGGTGCTGTTTGGAGTCGGAATCGCGGGTGACGACGACTTCCTGCTTGTCGACCGCGACCTTGACCCCGGGCACCAACTTCTGGCGAAGCTCGCCCTTGGGACCCTTGACGACGACTTCCTCGGCGGGAACCTGGACGGTCACACCCGACGGAACCGGAACCGGTTTTTTTCCTACGCGCGACATGTATTTATCCTAACTGGCAGCATAACGCGGAAACACGAACCGACCTATCGGCGCACACCCGCCAAAAAGCCGATAACGCCTGTCAGCGATTAGTAGACTGTGCAAAGAACCTCGCCGCCGACCTTCTTTTCCCTGCATTCACGATCGGACAGCACGCCCTCGTTGGTCGAAACCACCGAGACGCCCTGCCCGTTCAACACGACGGGAATGTCGTCATAGCCGCGATAGACACGGCAGCCGGGCTTCGACGTCCGCGTGATCGTACGGATGACTTTTTCGCCCTCGGGGCCGTACTTGAGGGAAATCTTCAGTTCGTTCTGCAAGGGGCGGGTGACGATATCGAAACCCTTGATGAAACCCTCGCGCTTCAGAACCTCGGCGATGTTGATCTTGATGGCGGTGGACGGCATGCTGACTTCAGGCCACATCAGGGCGTTGGCGTTCCGGATGCGGGTCAACATATCGGCCACGGGATCGGTCATGCTCATACCGCAGTTTCCTTATATTAGTTCACAACGAATAGGCGAAAAGCGCCCCGATACACCGAAGTATATCACCAGCTCGACTTGCGCATGCCCGGAATCTCGCCCTTGTTCGCGAGATTGCGGAGGCAGATGCGGCAAATGGAAAACTTTTGGTACACGCCCCGGGCGCGCCCGCAAATTTTGCAACGGGTGTAGGCGCGGGTCTTGAACTTGGGCGGACGGTTCGATTTTACAATCCAGGATGTTTTCGCCACGTCGATTCTCCAAAATATGCAGCGGACTATTCCGCGAAAGGCATGCCCATGAGCTTCAGGAAGTTGAGACTTTCGTCCTTGCCCTTGGTGCCCTTGATGACAAAGGTGATGTCAAGGCCGAAGGGGTGGACCATGCGGTCCGCGTCGATTTCGGGGAAGATGGTCACTTCCTCGACGCCCATCGAGTAGTTGCCGGCCTTGTCGAACGATTTCCTGGACACGCCGTGGAAGTCGCGGATGCGCGGAACGGCGGTCGCGATCAGGCGGTCGAGGAATTCGTACATGATGTTGCCCCGGAGGGTGACCCGGCAGCCGATCTTGTAGCCCTGGCGCAGACGGAAGTTCGAGACCGACACGCGGGCCTTGGTGACCACGGCCTGCTGGCCGCAGATGGTGGTCATGGTCTTGACGCCTTCCTCGAGGATCTTGGAATCGTCAATCGCCTTGCCGATACCCATGTTCAGGCAGATTTTATCCAGCTTGGGAAGCGAAAGCGCGTTGGCGCGGCCAAAACTCTGCTGCATGGCCGGCAGCACTTCGTTCCTGTACTTCTCCAAAAGACGAGCCTTCATCGTTTATCCTTATCGTTGCGTTCGAGGACGATTTCCAACCGGCCTCAGGATTATCGATTTAAGATTGTAGATTGTAGATTTAAGATTTACCACTGGTACAAACGCGTCTACTAGGAATAAATCTTAAATCCACAATCTACAATCTTAAATCCGTTTAGTCTCTTTCCAAAATGTCGGCGCCGCACTTCTTGCACACCCGGACGCGGCGGGTCTTGACCTTGCCGCCCTCGCGCTCCTGCTTTTCGGAGCGGACGCCGACGCGGGTCGCCTCGTCGCACTTCGGGCAGACAAGCTGCACGTTCGAGAGGGAGATGAACGCTTCCTTCTCGACCCGGCCGCCGCCCGGACGGTTGGGATCCTTCGACAGGGGACGATGGCGGAACACCATCTTGACGCCCTGAATCTTGACGCGGTTCTTGTCGCGATCGACTTCGAGAACCTTGCCCCGCTTGCCGCGATCGGCGCCGGAATCGGACGCAACCTTGCCGCCTTCGGAACCGGAGGTGACCTGGACAATGTCGTTCTTGCGAATACGGGTCTTAACAGTTTCCATTGAGCACCCTCTAATAATCTGCGATTTAAGATTGAAGATTTAAGATTTAAGATTTATTCCAACCGCTCCGTTTGGCACAAGAAAAATCTTAAATCTTAAATCTCAAATCTTAAATTGACTAAATCTCCGGCCTCAGACGACTTCGGGGGCCAACGAGACGATTTTCATGAAATTGGCCTGACGAAGTTCGCGGGCGACAGGCCCGAAAATGCGCGTGCCGCGCGGGTTCTTCTCGGCGTCGACCAGGACGATGGCGTTGGTGTCGAAGCGGATGGACGTGCCGTCCGGACGCTTCACCGCGCGCTTGGTCCGCACCACCACGCCCTTGGCGACCGTGCCGGCCTTGATTTCGCCGCCCGGAACGGCTTTCTTTATGGTGACGACGACGATGTCGCCCAAGGAAGCGTAGCGGCGACGGGTCGCGCCCAGGACCTTGATGCACATGGCCTGCTTGGCGCCGGTGTTGTCCGCCACATCCAACATTGTCTGCATCTGAATCACGGATATAACCTCCGCCGGCGAACGTCACACGGGAACGAACGCGCCGGCCTCTATGGCGGCCTGTCTATTCAACGCGTTTCAATACCTTGACCAATCGCCAATTCTTGGTCTTGGACAATTTGCGCGTTTCCATAATCTCCACGATGTCGCCGGGCTTGGCTTCGCCCTTTTCGTCGTGCACCACGTAATGCTTGGTGCGGCGGACGCGCTTCTCGTACTTGGGATGCTTGAACTCGCGGACGATGGTGACGAGAATCGTCTTCTGCATCTTGTTCGACAGCACGACACCCTGAAGGGAACTGCGGGAGCTGCGGCCGCAATCGCATTCACTGTTATCGCAAGCGGGGGCGACGACCTGTTCCGTTGTGCTCATGCCTTGACCCCTTCCTGCTTTTCGCCGAGGATCGTCAACATGCGGGCGATCTCGCGCTTGATTTCCTTGATGCGGTGGGGACGGACGTCTTCCCCGAGCGCAACCTTGCAACGAAGCTCCAACTGTTCCCGGCGGAGCTTTTCAATTTCCTGCTCCAACGCCGCGACTTCCATGGAGCGCATTTCCAAAGCCTTCATAGCGAATGTCTCCTGCGGGCAAAACATGTCTTGACGGGCAGCTTGTAAGCCTGGCGCTTGAAGGCTTCGCGGGCCAGCGTCTCCGACACGCCGCCAAGCTCGAACAGGATGGTGCCGGGCTTGACCGCCGCGTACCAGTGATCCACTTCGCCCTTGCCCTTGCCCATACGCGTTTCGGCCGGGCGGGAGCTGGCGGATTTGTGCGGGAAGATGCGGATCCACATCTTGCCCTGGCCGCCGACCAGACGGTTGGCCGCGACGCGGGCCGCCTCGATCTGCTGCGAGGTAATCTTGCCGGCCTCCATCGACTGGATGGCGAATTCGCCGAACGCCACGAAGTTGCCGGACGTGGCCTTGCCGCGGATGCGGCCGCGCATGAACTTGCGCGAGTGTTTGAGACGTTTGGGCATCAAAGCCATGACTGTATCCCTTGTTGTAATTCACAGTCCATCATTCACCGCCCGCAATTTTTCCCACCGATTGCGAACCATGAACCCGAACTGCGCATTGTTTTTATCGCTTGCCGGTGTTGGAAGTGCTCGGGGCGTTTTCCTCGGTGATTTCCTCGCCGACGTCGCCCTTGTACAGCCAAACCTTGACGCCGATGTTGCCCATCATCGTGTGGGCTTCGGCGAAGCCGTAGTCGATGACCGCGCGGAGCTTCTGCAGCGGCAGGTTGCCGACCGTGTAGCCGTCGGCGCGGGCGATTTCGGCGCCGCCCACACGGCCGGAACAGCGGACCTTGATGCCGTAGACGCCGGCCTGGATGCAGGTCTCGACCGATTTCTTCATGGCGCGGCGGTAGGCGACGCGCTTCTCGATCTGCTCGGCAATGCCTTCGGCCACCAACTGAGCGTTCAACTCGGGCTTGGTGATTTCCTTGATCTTGACCGACACCTTGGACTGGATCAGGCGCTCGAGATCCTCGCGGAGCCTGTCCACCTCGGTGCCGCGACGGCCGATGACGACGCCCGGGCGCGCGGTGTGGATAATCACCTCCACCTCGTCCTCGGTCCGCTCGATCTCGGTCTTGGCGATGGCCGCGAAGGACAAAGCCTTTTTGAGATACTTGCGGATATTGTAATCTTCGACAAGGTAACGGCCGAAATTCTTCTTGTCGGCGTACCAGCGCGAATCCCAATCGCGCGTGACGCCGGTACGGAACCCAATAGGATGAACCT
The DNA here is from genome assembly GCA_031547475.1 of Planctomycetota bacterium. Classification (GTDB taxonomy): domain Bacteria; phylum Planctomycetota; class SZUA-567; order SZUA-567; family SZUA-567; genus JAJBSZ01. Next base: position 4,117 of record JAVBRW010000197.1, on the reverse strand, counting down.
TCTGGCCCACAGCAGTCTCCCGCCTTTGCAACGCACCAAAAACCAAACTTCTCGCCGGAGCCGGGAACCTCCCGTGCCGGCGCTGCTCATTTCACACTGTTATTCCTGCACATCCACCTCGACGCAGATGTGGCTGCGGCGGCGGAGGTACGGGGCGGCGCCGCCCCTGGACCGGGGACGGAAGCGCTTCATCATGAAGCCTTCGTCGACCCAGCACTTGGTGATGAAAAAGTGACCGTCCGCTCCCCTGTCCTCGGCGTTGGCCTGGGCCGACTTGACGACAGCCTCGATCATGCGGGCCGCGCGCTGCGGCTGGTAGCGGAGAATGTTCAGCGCATCGTTCACCGATTTGCCGCGAATCAGGTCCATGACCAGGCGGGCCTTGTAAGCCTTGATGGGAGCATGCCTGTGTTTGGCGGAATAAGCCATGTCAACACTCCAAACTTATCAACAATTATGGATGAATAACGAACAACGAATCATCGGCGCGACGCACGACGGTCGTCATTCATTATTTGCTGTGACCGTGATAGTTCCGGGTCAGAGCGAATTCGCCCAGCTTGTGGCCGACCATGCCCTCGGTCACGAAAATGGCGGTGAACTTGTGGCCGGTATGAACGGCGAAGTTGTGGCCGATGAATTCGGGAACGATCATGCACGCGCGCGCCCAGGTCTTGATGGCATCGCGCGAACCCGTATCCTTCTGCTTCATGACTTTTTCAAGAACCTTGAGGTCGACGTACGGACCCTTTTTCTTGGAACGACCCATTATTTTCTCCACACACCAGGGTTTCGTAACTTTTGTATAACAAATCAGCATTACAACGAGAACACGATACTATTTCTTGCGCTTGCTGATTATCATGTTGTTGGAACGCGCCTTCGGGTCGCGGGTATTGCCGCCGCGGGCATAGACGCCGCTCGGGCTCGAGTACTGGTGGCCGCCGGCGTGCCTGCCTTCGCCGCCGCCCAGCGGGTGGTCGACCGGGTTCATGGCGGAACCGCGAACCGTCGGGCGCCAGCCCATATGCCGCTTGCGGCCTGCCTTGCCGATGGCGACCATTGCGTGGTCCAAATTGCCGACCGTGCCAATCGTCGCGCGGCAGCGCTTGTCGACGCGGCGCATTTCGCCGGAAGGCATCTGCAGGATGGCGTGGCTGCCGTCCTTCGCCTGCAGGACAATCTGCATGCCGGCCGAACGCGCCAGCTTGCCGCCCTGCCCCGGAGTCAGCTCGACATTGTGAACGGTCAGGCCGAGGGGGATGTTTTCCAGCGGAATGCAGTTGCCCGTTTCCGGTTCGGCCTGCGGCCCGCTCATGACGTGCTGGCCAACCTTGAGGCCGAGGGGAGCGAGGATGTAGCGCTTCTCGCCGTCGGCGTAGTTGAGCAAAGCGATATTGGCGGAACGGTACGGATCGTATTCGATGGCCACGACCTTGGCGGTGATTCCGTCCTTGTCGCTCCGCTTGAAATCGACCATGCGGTACCGGCGCTTGACGCCCGCGCCCCGGTGCCGGGTGGTGATGATGCCGCGATGGTTGCGGCCGCCGTTGGCTTTCAGCTTTTTGGTCAGCTTCTTTTCCGGCGCGTCCTTGGTAATGTCGCTGAAATCGAGCACCGACATGTGGCGCGTACCCGGAGTCATCGGCCGCATTTTCTTGATACCCATGACTTATTCTCGCTTTCGCTTCGCTTCAATGCACAATGCATAATGCATAATGCATAATTATAAAAATTGTAACCAGCCAACTCCGTCATAATAATGCATTATGCATTGCGGTTCAACTAGCGCAGAACGTCGATCCCGTCGCCCTCGGCCAGCTTGACGATGGCCTTTTTCCAGCCGCGGGTGAATCCGGTCAGACGGCCCATGCGACGGGCGCGGGCGCGGACGTTGATGATGCGGATGGATTCGACGCGGACATTCCAGATGCGGGAGATGGCGTCGCGGACGTCGGTCTTGGTGGCTTCCTGATCGACTTCGAACACGTAGGTGTTGTGATTCTGGATCAGGTCGGTGGTCTTTTCCGACACGTGCGGGCGGCGAACCACCCGGTAGGGTTCCATCGAGACTTGAGGAATCCGGCTGCGCGCAAGAACGGAACGCTTCATTTCTTCACCTCCTCGGCGAGCGCCTCCAGAGCGGCCTTGGTGAAGATAAGCTGCTTGCGGCGGAGGACTGCGTACGCATTAAGATCGGAAAGGACGGACAGGTCGGTCTTGGGAAGGTTGCGGCAGGACTTGAGGACATTCTCGTTGTACGCGGAGATGACGACGAGGCTGCCGGACTCGGCCTTGAGATTCTTGAGGGTGGCTGCGACTTCCTTGGTCTTCGGGGTGGCGATGTCCAGGTCGGACAAAACCATTACTTCATTGTCGCGGAATTTGCCCAGGAGGGCGGACTGGAGCGCGAGGCGCTTGGCCTGGCGCGGCATGTCCATGGAGAAATCACGCGGACGCGGGCCGAAGGCGGTGGCGCCGCCACGGCTGCCGAAGCGGCGGACGCGGCCCATGCGCGCGCGGCCGGTGCCCTTCTGCTTGTAAGGCTTGGCCGACTTGCCCTGCACTTCGCGGATGTTCTTGGTCTTGACCGTGCCCTGGCGGAGGTTGGCCTCGTACATCATGACAGCGGCATGGAGCAGCTTAAAATTGACAAACTTGCCGAGGCAGGATTCGTCAAACTCGACCTCACCCACCGAGGCGCCCTGTTTGTCGTACACTGGAAGCTTCATGTGATTTCGCCCTCTCCCAATTGGCCGAACGCCCACCATGGGCAAAACCGGCCAGACTGGTTGACAACATAAAACCGCCACCCGCGGAAAAATTCTCTCCGCGACGGCGGACAAAAATTCCAAAGCATAGGTGTTTGTCGCGACCCGTTCGGCAAGAAAAACGCGCGGGAAAAATCCCGAAACGCATTTTTTGCACGCATGGCGAACCGGCATCATTGAGACCGCGGCCACTACTCTTGCGCGTTACCGGTGTTGAAAACACTCGGCAACCTGCGCAGAATCCGCGTGGCGCGGGATTCCGGCTCCCCATCGGGGAAAGCGCTATATCTTACTCCCGACCAAATCTATGTCAACGGTATTTTTACTTTTTTTTCAAATATTTTTTCCACCGGCGGAAATTTTGGCGTACTCTTCCCGCGCGAATCGGTCGGTCATGCCGGCGATATAGTCGGCCACCGCGCGTTTTATTCCCCACATATCGGCGATTTTTCGATATTCCATCGGCATTTTTTCGGGGCTCGCGACATAATATCCGAACAGCGCCTCGAGCCATTTCTCCGCATCCCTCATAACCTTCATCACGTTGGGATGACGGTAAAAGTTGTCGAAAAGATATTGCTTCAGATCGTTTTTATTTTTTTCCATGGGTCCGGAAAAAGTCACAACCACATTCGGAATTCTCCGGATTTTTTCGACGCTGTCCAAATTCCACGTCTCCAGTTTCATCCGGGAGTGATTGACGAGATCCGTAACCAAAAGGTTGATTAATCGCCTCACGCCCTCCGCCCGCTTGACCGAGGGCGAAAAATCGGCGAACCCGTCAACTTCTGTCGCATTGCGCCACAATTCCATCTCCGCCAGCCCGTCAACTTCAAGCGTGCCGCTGTACAGGCCGTCGTCGATATCGTGCGCGATGTACGCGATATCGTCGGCTGCCATGGTAGCCGCGACTTCGAGAAGCGGGCCGTCCCACGGATCGAATTCGGTCTGGGTCTGCGCCACATTGGCGCCGCCGTGGCGGACGAACGCTTCGCGCACTTCATAATCCAGGTTCAGGCCGTCGAAGGCGGCGTAGCGCTTTTCCAGCACATCGACCACCCGCAACCCCTGCACATTATGGTTGAACCCGCCGTCCTGTTTCATCAATTCGTTGAGCGCCCGCTCGCCCGCGTGCCCGAACGGGGTATGCCCCAGATCGTGCGACACCGCCACCGCTTCGGCCAAATCCTCGTTCAGGCACATGGCGCGGGCGACGGTGCGGGCGATCTGGCTCACTTCCAGCGTATGGGTGAGCCGGGTGCGGTAATGATCCCCTTCCCCATTGACAAACACCTGCGTCTTGTATTCGAGCCGCCGGAACGCGGCGCAATGGATGATTCTGTCCC
>JAVBRW010000186.1:0-4226 GCA_031547475.1 Planctomycetota bacterium | reverse complement strand
GGTGCGGAGACGCGTCTCCGTACCGAGTGCGCCGCGCACACCCCAAACGTCATCCCGGCGGGATAAACAGGTGCTGCGCCCCGCGCGGGAAGTTGTGCCGGGATAATTCGGTATTGACGTGGATGGCAAGGAATCCAGGCAACATTGGCGATCACGGAATCAATAGCACCGTAAAATGGCGTCATACGCCCCGGGAAAGACCCGGGACGCATTGGGAGGCATTGGGAGGCATTGTTTCGGAAAGTCGGTTGATCGGGTAACGATCAAGGGAGGGAACAGCATGATGAGCAAGAAATTCGCGGCACTGGTATTGGCCCTGGCCATGACCGCAACCCTGTTGTCCGGGGCGGGCGCGGCCGAATGGAACATCCGTTTCGGCCATGACGACTCGGACACCAGCACGTACCACTATGGTTTGCTGAAGTTCAAGGAGTTGGTTGAGGAGCGTTCCGGCGGGCGGGTGTCCGTCGAGGTCTTCCCCTCCGGCCAGCTCGGCAGCTCCCGCGACATGATCGAAGGCTTGCAGATGGGCACGCTGGAGTGCGCCTTCGCCGTCACCGCCGTCATGACCAACTTCGTCCCCGAGTTCAACATCCTGGACGCCCCCTTCATCTTCCGCGATTATCAGCACGCCTACCGGGTGGTCGACGGCCCCATCGGCAAGGAGCTGGACGCCTTGTGGCTGAAAAAGCAGAACTGCCGCATCATGGGCTATATGGACGTCGGCTACCGCCACATCTATTCCAGCAAGCCCATCCGCAAAGTCGAGGACATCAAGGGCCTGAAAATCCGCACCATGCAGAGCAAGCTGAACATGGCCGTGTTCAACAAGCTTGGCGGCATCGCCACCCCCATGGCCGGCAACGAAGTGTTCACCGCCCTCCAGCAGAAGACCATCGACGCGGCCGAAAACGCCGTCCAGTACGTCTACCACCAGAAATTGTACGAAGTCACTCCCTTCATCACCTATACCGGCCACTTCTACAACTTCTGCGCCATCATGATTGCCGAGGAATACTACCAGAACCTGCCGAAGGATATCCAGGACATCATCATGAAGTCGGCCGCCGACTGCGTCGAATTCCAGCGCAAGCTCTCCCGCGACTTCAACGAGGAAGCGACCGTGAAGCTGAAGAAGCTGGGCGTCGAATTCATCGACAGCATCAACCGTGACGATCTGGTCAAGGCCGTCGCGCCCATCTACGAGGAATTCGCCAACGTTCTGCCCGCCGCCACCATCGAACGCATGCGCAAGGAATAACCGTCACCGTCCGCATTCATGGCGCCGCGGCACGCGGTTTTGCGTCCGCGGCGCTTGAATGTTCCTTGGAATCGCCAAAGGGCGGATTTTTAAAGAAAATCAAACAAACCGCCGTTTGATTTCCTTTGAAGTTTCCGGGGTTCCTTTTTCGCCGGGAATTATTGTCAAGTCGGTCGTTTTAGTCGACCTGGCGGAAAAACAACCCATTGCAGCATAAACACTGGCAATTTTCAAGAAAATCGGGCGGCGGTTGGCCCGATTTTCTTGAAAACTCGACCAAAGGGAAACACATGAAAAAACTGGTCGCCGCGTTTGTTTTCGTCGAAAACGCCATTTGCATCGGCGCGTTTATTCTCATGGTCGGCATGGTCTTTCTCCAGGTGGTGAACCGGAACATCCTGCACATTCCGTCCATCGACTGGACCGAGGAGCTGGCGCGCTATTCCATGGTCTGGATGGCCTTGTTCGGCACCCAGATCGGGCTTCGCCAAGGGAAGCAGATGTCGGTGGAGTTTTTCACCAGCCGCTTTTCCGAGCGGACCATCAAGTATATCGACTTCTTCGCCGATTTCTGCTGTTTCGGCTTCGCCTTGGTGACCTTCGTCTACTCGTTCAAGGTTCTGTCCATGCAAAGCCGGAGCGGCCAGACCTCGGCGGCGCTGGACATTCCCATGGTGTACATGTACGCCTCGGTCAGCGTCAGCTTCGCCATCATGACCGTCGGCAAGCTGATCGAAATGATCAGCTACTTCGTCATCGGCGGGAATCCGCACCGCGTGCAGGCCGCCGCCGTCGCCGAAGAGTCGGTTTTGGAGCAGGTGGGCGGCGGCGCGACGTGACGTCCGGTTGCCGGAACATTTCTTGGCACGAATCTCCCTTTTCAAAAGGCGCATTATGAACTGGCTTCCTATCATCCTTTTCGGCACCTTCGCCGTGCTGCTGGTGTTGCGGGTGCCGATCTCGTTTTCCCTGGGCATTGCCAGCATGTTCTGCCTGGCCTATCTGAAAGTGCCGTTGTCGGTGATGGCGCAGCGCGTGTTCACCTCGCTCGATTCCTTTCCCACCATGGCGATTCCCTTGTTCATTCTCGCCGGCAACATCATGACCGCCGGCGGGATTTCCAAGCGCCTGATCGGCGTCGCCTCGGCGTTTCTCGAACACCGGCAGGGCGGCCTGGCCCTGGCCTGCGTTCTTGCCTGCGCCTTTTTTGCCGCCCTGTCCGGTTCCGGCCCCGCCACCGTTGTCGCCATCGGCAGCATGCTCTACCCGGAAATGGTGGCGAAGGGCTATCCGAAGGAATCGATGGCCGGACTGGTGACCGTCTCCGGCGGCCTCGGGCCGATTATCCCGCCCAGCATCATCATGGTCATCTACGGCACCCAGACCGACACCTCCATCGGCAAGCTGTTCGCCGGCGGCGGCGTGTGCGGCATTGTGCTCCTGTTCGCGCTCCTTGGCATGACCTATTATCAGGCGCGGAAACACGGCTGGCCCTATTCGGCGCAAAAAGCCGACAGCCAGGAAAAGCTGCGCGCCATCGGCAGGGGGGCGCTGGCCCTTCTCATGCCCATCATCATCCTCGGCGGCATCTACGGCGGCGTCATGACGCCGACCGAATCCGCCGGCGTGGCGGTGGTGTACGCGCTGTTCGTGTCCATGGTCATCTACCGCGACCTGTCCGTCCGCACCTGCCTCAAGCTGTTCCGCGATTCGGCGGTCGCCTCGTCCGTCATCCTGTTCATCATGGCGACCTCGTCGGTGTTTTCCTGGCTCTTCGCCTACGGCGGCATCACCAAGACGCTGGTCAGCGGTTTGACCGGCATGAATCTGGGGTATCTGGGCGTTCTGTTCTTCATCACCGTCACCCTGATTGTTTTCGGCTTTTTCCTCGAAGGCGTCGCGACCGTGCTTCTCCTCATGCCGATCATGGTGCCGCTGGCCAAGTCGGTCGACATTTCCCTCATCCATCTCGGCATGATCGTGACCATCACCAACGTTGTCGGCTGCATGACGCCGCCGGTGGCGGTGAACATTTTCGCCTGTTCGACCTATACCAAACTATCGGTCGAGCAAATCGCCAAGGGCGAAATGCCGTATCTTCTGACCATGGTCACGGTGCTGCTTCTGGTCGTGGTGCTTTTCCCGTTGACCGGAATGTGAACGTCCGGCATTTCGCTTCGATAAAAAAGCCTCAAAATCCCTTTCGACACAGGGGTTTTGAGGCTTGATTGCAAATGGTAACGAACAAGACTGTTTCTAACGAGGAGTTATCTCCACGTTCTCGCCCGCCACCCAATGCTTGTGCTCGTCGAGATAATACGCGTACACCCTGGACGCGGGCGCCGTGTAGGTGCCGGGAATTTCGGCCGTCAGGGGAATCGCCACCTCCGCCTTGTCCCCCGCCTTCAGGGCGCGCCAGTACAGGACAAGCTCCCGGCCAAGAATTTCGTACGACGAAATTTTCCCGGCCGCCGCCAATTCCTTCAACCGTTCGTGGCGGGGTTCGAGGCCGGCGGGCAGGCCGATGACCGCCAGCGGCATGGTGACATCGGCGTCCTTTGCCGTCACAACAACCGACAGATCCAGCGGCTCGCCTTCCTTCACCTTTCGCGCCGAAAGCGCGGTGGCAAGGGTCAGCGGGCAGTCCGGGCTGTTGGCGGGCTGGGGGGTGTTGTAGGCGATTTCGATGGCGAAGGGCATGTCGCCGCCGCCCGTCATGGCGATTTCGACGCGGTGCTCCCCGGCCGTCAGCGCGGCGGAGAAATCGGGAAGCTCCAACGCTCCCTGCGATTTGTCGTCGAAGGCGAGGGCGTTGCCGAACGGCTTGCCGTCGATAATCAGTTGCGCCGTGCCCGACGCTTTCGGCTTGGCGCGGGCGGCGTCGTAGGCGTTGATGGCCTTGAGCGCCAGGATGGTCGACTGGGTGGAGCCGAAGCGGCCCGCCTTGCAGCGCTCGAACAGCCAG
>JAVBRW010000013.1:0-8825 GCA_031547475.1 Planctomycetota bacterium | reverse complement strand
CCTTGTGGCCGCCCGCCTTTCACTTGCGAATTGGTTGCGGAACAAGGTATTCGTTTGCGAAACGCGGGCGGCCACAAGGGCCGCACCCTACCGGCGATCGATGCGTTTGCCGTGACACGGAGCGTTTTACAGATAGCCGATGTTCACCGCCGTTACCGCCCTCGACAACGGCATAACTCCTTCCCGCATGCATATCACCATTCCCGGGCCGATTTTTTTCTTCAGCCTTTCCAGGCAGGCAAAGCTTTTGGATGCGGAAAGGCTCGGCGTCGCGGTCTTTTTTACTTCGACAGGGTATAAGATCATGTTTTGCTCGAATAGAAAATCGATCTCCCGCTTGTCCGCATCCCGATAGAAGTAGAGGTTGGGGTAACGGCCGTTGTGCCAGTGGCTTTTGAGCATTTCCGCGAAAACGTGCGTCTCCAGCATGGCTCCGTTCATGGCGCCCGCCTCCAGGCTGGCGGGAGAGTCCCACCCGGTGAGAAAGGCCGCCAGACCCGTATCCAGGAAGTAGAGTTTGGGCGTTTTGGCAAGGCGGACGCCGATATTGTTGTGATACGGTTCAAGCAGTTTCACCAGTCCCGATGTTTCCAAAGCCGATAGCCATGCTTTGGCGGTTTTGCGATCGATATCGACATCGCGGGCCAGATCCGCGTAATTCAGCAATTGCCCCGTTCGTGCCGCCGCCGCGCGGATGAAATTGAAAAACGCCAATTCGCTGCCGACGCCCAAGCCGCTCTTGACATCGCGCTCGATATAGGTCTGCAAATACGAGTTGTAAAAAATATCCCGGGACGCATCGGGATTCTTGCATACGGCCGGGAAGGAACCCTGCCAGATTCGCCGATACACCTCGTCGACAGCCTGATCCAGGGCGGTCGGTTTCGCCTGTTCGAGCCATTCCGGGGTCGGGAGGAAGGGATTGTGCATGGATGCTTTTCCGTCCTTCTCCTTTTCTGAAAAGCCGAGCAAGTCGAGAATGGCGACGCGTCCGGCCAAACTTTCGGTAATGCCTTTCATCAGGTTGAACTTTTGCGAGCCGGTCAGCCAGAACAAGCCGTTTGTCCCCTCTCTGTCGATGAGGAGCTTCATGTGCGGGAACAACCCGGGCGCGTATTGCACTTCGTCAATGATGAGCGGCGGCCTGTGAAGCTGGAAGAACAGGGCCGGATCGCGCTGTGCAAGTTGGCGCTCGTCCAAATCATCCAGGGTCACATAACCGCGTTCGCCCTTGGAACAGGCGGCCAGCAAGGTTGTCTTGCCCACCTGCCGCGCTCCCGTCACCAACAAGGCGGGAAAGGTGGCGGAAACCTGCGCGATGACTTTTTGCATTGTTCGGGGAAACATGAGATGGCTCCGTATAATCGGGAATGACATTCCCGATTATACAAGGAAATATATTATTATCAAGTCAGCAATGGGAATAAAAAAACCTCCGGATGGGAGACATCCGGAGGGTATCGCAATTTTGGCATGATTTTCAAACCGCTTCAGCGCTGGTATTGGCTCCGTTCCTGGTAATGGGTGTGGAACAGGTGGTGCGCCTTGTCGCTCAGCGGTTTCCCGATGTAGTCGGCGTACAGTTTTTTGACGTCCGGGTTTTCGTGGCTGCGGCGGAACTGGGAGCCGCGGTCGTCCTGCACCAGGCCCTTGGCGCGCAGCTTGCGGATGCCGTCGTGGATGCCCCAGAACTGGCCGCCGCCGCCGACGCACCCGCCGGGGCAGGCCATGACTTCGATGAAGTGCCACGGCGGTTCCTGCCCTTCGGAAATGGCCTTCCTGACCCGTTCGATAACTTCCTCGACATGCCGCAGGCCGTGCGCGACGGCGATGCGCAGCTTGAGGTCGCCGACGTTGACCGTCATTTCCTTGATGCCTTCCAGGGTGTGGATGGGTTCGAATTCGAGATCGTCCGAGTTCTTCCCGGTGACCAGGTACTGGGCGGTGCGGAGCGCCGCTTCCATCACGCCGCCGGTTTCGCCGAACAGGGTGGCGGCGCCGGTGTACTGCCCGAGGGGCGAGTCGGCCGCCTCGTCCGGCAGGGACGGGAACTCGATGCCGGCCTGCTTCAGCATGCGGGCGAGTTCGCGGGTGGTGAGGGAGACGTCGATGTCCTGCTGGCCGGACGAGAACATCTCCTTCGCCCGGACAATCTCGTACTTCTTCGCGGTGCAGGGCATGATCGAGACCATGAAAATCTTTTCCGGCGGAATGCCGGTCTTTTCGGCGTAGTAGCTTTTCGACAGCGCGCCGACGATGGCCTGCGGGGACTTGCAACTCGAGAAGTGCTCGATCATGTCGGAGTCGAACTTTTCCATGAAATCGACCCAGGCCGGGCAGCAGGTGGTGATCAGCGGAACCGCCGCCTTGCCGCCGGACTGGAGGCGTTCGACCAGCTCGGAAGCCTCTTCCATGATGGTGACGTCGGCTCCGAAGTTGGTGTCGAACACCTGGTTGAAGCCCATGCGGCGGAGCGCGGCGTAGAGCTTGCCGGTCAGGTTGGTGCCGGGGGCGAAGCCGAAGGATTCGCCGATGGAGACGCGGACGGCCGGGGCGATCTGGACGATGCAGTGCTTGTCCGGATCCATCAGCGCGTTCCACACCGTTTCGGTTTCGCTGTATTCGTAGATGGCGCCGACCGGGCAGTGGGCCGAGCACTGGCCGCAGCGGACGCACGGGCTTTCGGCCAGTGAGATGTCGCCGGCAGGGGCGACGACGGCGTCGAGGCCGCGGTGTTCGACCGACAGGGCCCAGACGTTCTGCATTTCCTGGCAGACCTGGGTGCAGCGGCCGCAGCGGATGCACTTCCGGCCGTCGAGGACAATCGACTTGGTCGACGCGTCGGCCTTGCGCTCCGCCACGATTTTCGGCAGGTTCGAGGAGAAAATGCCGAAATCGCACGCCAGCTTCTGGAGTTCGCACTCGCCCGAGCGAAGGCAGGTGAGGCATTCGTTCGGGTGGTTGGACAGGATCATTTCAAGGATGGCGCGGCGGACCGAGACGATTTCCGGATCCTGGGTGGTGATTTCCATGCCTTCGCCGACGGGGGTGGTGCAGGCGCGCACCATGTTGGCGGCGCCTTTTACCTTGACGACGCAAATGCCGCAGGCGGCGGTGGGCGCCAGGTCCGGGTGGTAGCACAGGGTGGGGATTTTCACCTGCGCCTGGTGGGCGGCTTTATAGATGCTGGTTCCCGGTTCGACCTTCACCTGTATGCCGTTGATGGTTGCGGTTATCATAATATAGAGTCCTTGTTGGGCTTTTCGAAATAAACGATTTAAGATTGTAGATTGTAGATTTAAGATTTATATTTGCATAACCGTTCAAAATGGAAATAAATCTTAAATCTACAATCTACAATCTTAAATTCTTCTTCTAGGCTTTCGCCTCCGCTTTGGCCTGCAGCCGCGCCTTGTACTCGTCCATGAAGAACTGGAGGGTGGACAGGACCGGGTTCGGGGCGGTCTGCCCGAGGCCGCAAAGGGAGGCCTTCTTCATGGCGACGGCGAGGCGGCGGAGATCGTCGATGTCCTTTTCGGTGGCTTTCCTGTCGGCTATCTTTTCGAGCAGGTTGAGGAGCTGCTTGCCGCCGATGCGGCAGGGGGCGCACTTGCCGCAGCTTTCGTCGACGGTGAAGCCGAGATAGAACTTGGCGATATCCACCATGTCGTCGTCCTCGTCCATGACGATCATGCCGCCCGATCCCATGATGGAGCCGACTTTCTTCAATTCCTCGTAGCACACCGGGCGATCGAGCTCCGGGTCCGGAATCACGCCGCCGGACGGGCCGCCGGTCTGCACCGCCTTGACCTTTTTGCCGGTCGAGGTGCCGCCGCCGATGGACTCGACGATGCGGCGGAGGGAAATGCCCATCGGGACTTCGATAAGGCCGGAGTGGTTGACCTTGCCGGTGAGGGCGAACACCTTGGTGCCCTTGGACGTTTCGGTGCCCATGGAGGCGAACCACGAGCCGCCGCGGTTGATGATGGTGGGGACGTTGGCCAGGGTCTCGACGTTGTTGACGCAGGACGGCATGTTCCACAGGCCCTTGACCGACGGCTAGGGGGGACGCGGGGTCGGGTTGCCGCGCTTCCCTTCGATGGAGGCGATGAGGGCGGTTTCCTCGCCGCAGACGAAGGCGCCGGCGCCGAGGCGGATGTCGAGATCCATGTCCCAGCCGGAGCCGAGGATATCCTTGCCGATCAGGTTGTAGCGGCGGGCGGCCTTGATGGCCTTGTCAAGCCGCTCGACGGCCAGGGGATATTCGGCGCGGACGTAGAACCAGCCCGAGGTGGCGCCGATGGCGTAGCCGGCGATCATCATGCCTTCGATGACGGCGTGGGGGTTGCCTTCGAGGATGGAGCGGTCCATGTAGGCGCCCGGGTCGCCTTCGTCGCCGTTGCAGATCATGAACTTTTCGCTGGCCTTGATCTTGGCGGTGAGTTCCCATTTCTTGCCGGTGGGGAAGCCGCCGCCGCCGCGGCCGCGGAGGCCGGAGGCGAGGATGTCCTTGACCACGTCTTCCGGCTTCATGGAGGTGATGACGCGCTCCAGGGCCTGGTAGCCGCCGTCGGCGATGTAGTCGTCGATGGATTCGGGGACGATGTGGCCGGAGTTGGCCAGGACCACCTTGACCTGGTCGGTGAAGAACGGCGTCTCGAGGCTCAGCGTGTGTTCCATGAGGAAGTCGGGCACGCCTTCGAACGATTCGGGGCGCTTGATGGCGGGTTCGAGGTGCTCGGCGACCATGAGGCGGGCGAGCATGCCGTCCATTTCGGTGTAGAGGACGGGCGGCTGGTTCTGGACCTCGGCGCGGATGAGCGGGCCGTGGCTGCACAGTCCCATGCAGCCGGTCGGGACGATCTGCACGTCCTTGTCGAGGCCGTGGGACTTGAGGCCGCTGGTGACGGCGGCCATGACCGCCTTGCAGCCGGACGCGATGCAGCCGGTGGAGGCGCAGACGAACAGGCGCGCCTTGAACGCCTTCTGTTTGGCGAGTTCTTTTTCGCGAATTTCGTTCAGGTTGACCTTAGGCATAATATGAACTCCAATAAGAATGATGGATAGAGAGCAATGAACAATGAATGCTTGCGCGGACCAGTCGCCGCGAAAACGCCTTGGGAATTATCGTTCCTTCATTGTCAATCGCCCGCCGCTTTTTCCTCTCCCGCCGCAGCGGCCATGTCTGCCGCGAAGTGTTCGCGCCATTCATGGACGATTTTCTTGATGTCGGGGGGGGTGAGCTTGCCGTAGGTCTTGCCGTTGACGATGGCGACCGGCGCGAGGCCGCAGCAGCCGACGCAACGGACGCACTGCAGATGGAACAGCTTGTCGGCGGTGGAGGTGCCGACCTGGGCGCCGGTCTCCTTGACGAATTCGTCGACCAGCGCCTGGGAGCCCTTGAGGTAGCAGGCGGTGCCGGTGCAGACGGAAATGACGGCCTTGCCCGGGGGTTCCAGCTTGAAGTAGTGGTAGAAGGTCAGCGCCTCGTAGATGCGCGCCAGCGGCACGCCGAGCTCCCGGGAAAGATACAGGGCGACGTCGCGCGGAACATAGCCGCGCGCGTTCTGGATCTCATGGAGCACCATGATCAGGGATCCGCGCTTGTTCTTCCACTTGCGAACCGCCGCCACCACGTCCGGTTCGGTCCCGGCCTTTTCGACCGCTATGGTAACGCCACTCCCGCTCTTCGACATAACCGCTCCCTTCTGTCCTGATTCAGCACCAACTGGCCTCTTGCGTGCCGCCGCCGGCCTCGGAGCCGGAAGCGGAAACACATTCAATATTCATTATGCATGGTTAATTATCGAACGCTCCCGCGCGCGCGACGGCGGCGGCCAATTTCTCCGTCCGCGCCTCCAGTTCGGCAGACAGAACGGCGAAATCGCCCGCGTCCGCGTCGGCGGCGCCCGGCAGCAAAAGCATTTCGTGGTGGGCGCGCGGCAAAAACGCGTCCGACGCCGCCCGCCCGAACCGCTTGGGCATGTCGCCCCGCATATCGTCCAGCCGGTTGCGGAACGCCCGGTATTCGGCGAACTGCTCCGGTTTGCCCGCCGCTCGATTATATATGTACACAAGCGTGGTCACGGTCCGCGCCTTGTCCGCCACCATCGGGAGCCATTCCCGCCATTCGGCGAGAAAATCGTACGGATCCAGAAGCCACACCGCGCCGGGATCGGTTTCCCGCTCCGCCGCCAGCTCCCAGCCCGACGCGCCGTCCAGCACCGTCGCGCCCGAATCCGCCCAGCTCCCGAGGCGGTCGGCATTGGCTTCGAACACCTCCACTTTCCCCTTGTCCAACAGCAGCGCCGCCGATGCGGACGAGGGCCAACGGGCTTGGTCGATGTACGGAGCGTTGATAAACGCAAGCTCGTCCAGCCTTGCCTGGCGATAGCGGAACAGCGTCTTGGCGCCCAGAGGATACGATGCCTGCCCCGCGAACGGATCGAAATAATCGATCCGGGAGGGCGACATTTTTTTCGCTTTCCACTCCAGGACGGCGGCGACCCACAGCATTTTCAACAGATCGCCCCAGTTGCCGGATTCGTACAACAGGCCGGAAGCGTTGCCGTCTTTCCCCTTCCACTTCCAGTTGTCGCCCGCCATCCTAAACCCCAAAAATATCAAGGCAATACGCTTGACGTGCCTCCGCTCGATCCGGACGCCCGCACGCTTGCCGCAAGTGTATATACGCCACTGTTTAAGGAAAAATTTCTCTACAGCTTTCCGGATATGATACCCTATATTAGGAGCGGTTTCAAGAAGAAATTGGGGATTTTTTTCGTGATTCTCCGGGCCGGATATTCAAGCCTGCGGTTCGCCGGCGGGTTTCCGTTGGCACCCACCCCTCTCCAGCATTGCTTTCGCCAAAGCCGCCGCTTCCCCGAGTGCCGCCGGGTTCTGTTCGACGGGAAGGGTATCGGTGTTCGCCGCCGTCGCCATGCCGGCGAGCGGAGCCCCGATCGAGTTGCATGCCGCCGCCGCCACCGAGCGCGCCGGGCGGAACATGTCGCGGTATTCCGCGCCGGCCGTCACCGCCAGGCCGGCGATTCTCCGTTTCGGCGGCAATAGTGCGATGCCCCGCTTCCCCGCCTGCCAAAACGGTTGCAGCCGGCTGAAAAACGCGATGAGCGGCGCGGTCAGCGAGGTGAAATGCAACGGCGAGGCCAACAGGAGGAAATCGCACGCCGCCAGCGCTCCGACCAGCGCCGGCATGGAATCGGGCAACGGGCAGGCGCCGCCCTCCGCGCAACAGCCGCACGCGAGGCAGGGGGTGATTGCCTCGCGGTACAAATGGACAACGCGCCATTCGCCCGGCAAATGCGCCAGCACCGCATCCGCCAGCCGCATGGTGTGGCCGCCGGGATTCGGGGAGGCGTTCAGGACAAGCGTGAATGGTTGCCGCATGTCACCGGTTCCTGGTCTTGGCTGCTTCCCGCTGTTTCCGCGCGGCAATCGCCGCCTCCCGCACCTGCGCATCGGTTCCGCTGGCCAATTCGAGCCGCAGGAGAGCCCGGTCGGCGTCCGGCGCGTTGATCAGGCTCAGCGTATCCACCGCCCGCAGCCGGGTGGCCATGTTGTTTTCCTTCGCCACGGCGAGATCGTACAGCTTGCCCACCGTCTGCTCGTCCCCCTTGATCACCAGTTGCCGCATGATCGATTGGGCGGTGGCGGGATTGCCGTCACCCAGTTTGGCGGTGAGGCGGTTCAGCGTTATCTTCGGCATCAGCACCACGCCCAGCACCATGACCGCCAGCCCAAGCCCGATGGTCGCCCAAACCCACCACGGCAACAGCGCATGGACGTTGGCGGGCACGAGAATGAACGGTTCCCCGCGATTGCCGCCGGCGATGGATTCGGGATCGATGGCGATGAACTTGCCTTCGAGATCGCCGTCTTTCGTGTCGGTCGTGTCGTACAAGTCGTCGGTGGACGTGTAATCGGACGTGTCGGTTTTGCCATGAACGGTTGTGGTCGATTTTTTCGAAACAGGGGAAGGGGCGGACGGCCGCGAGCCTTCCACCACGTTCTGCGCCGCCTGCTCGATCGCGTTCGGGTCCGAGCCGGCGGCGGCGGAAAAGAAGGCATCCAGATCGTCGAAAAGGTCTGAATTTTGGGAATCAGCCATGGCCCGCCTTTTGCCATGCGGAAAGTAAAAAGGTACCCATCTCCCCCGCCAAGCTTCCCGCAGCCTACCCCTATGCTGTCGAAAATGCTTGTCAACGTCAATAGAAATCCCTGGTTGTACGTTCCGCTGAATAATTGATAAAAAGTTCAGCCAAATTGTAGAGGTCGAACGGGTGGTTTGGTGACAGGTATGGGTAATGGTGTATTGAACATGAAGGCGGTTTTTGCTATCGCCCTTGCCAATGCGGATGTGTTAATCATCATGCGTACAACGTAAATATGCGCGCGAAAAACCAGCTTTTATTTTATAATTCAATAAATCTGTTCGCTATTTTGTTGGAATCGGGAAGGCGCGGCGCACGACGCAGGCAAAAAAGTTATTACACGACAAGCGTTTACGTTTTCGCGCAGCAGGGGATGTCTTGCCGGGGTTGTACTGGTACCGCAAATTTAACATGTATTGTTTAAAAAAGCTCTTGACAAAGTTTTTGTTTTGAATATAACTATATTTTGTCGGAAGGGGGTCGTCGGTGCGCTATCTCATCGAGAATAACCTCCCTCCGAGCCTCCGTTTACCCCTCACCCTGGTTCCCGTCTTTTTCTGACCGCGCGGTCAGGGGCGGGAACCTATTTTTTTACGTTTCGGGAACTATGGGACGGGTTGTTTTCTCCCGTGGTTGCCTCGTCCACGCAAGGAG
>JAVBRW010000323.1:0-4012 GCA_031547475.1 Planctomycetota bacterium | reverse complement strand
AAGACCGGCAATGGCTTTGGCCGTCGACTTGACCGCCTTCATCTGCTCTTCCAGCGTATTGCCAAGAGCGTTTCCCCCAAGCGCAAGAACAATCCGTCTTTTCTTCATGGCGTTTTCCTTGATTTCCTGAATGGTATTGGTTGAGCGCGTGCTGAGCACGGCGCGTTTCGTCGGCGGCAATTCAAGCATTGACAAGATGATGGATCGGATCAACCGCGCCGGAACCGGCGGCGGCATTACGCCATAGTGGTTGGATCTGAGTCTGGAATATAAGGCATCGCAACAAGTTGAGTTCATTGTGCGGTGCCGGCAAAGCGTCAGTCTTCTATAGGTAGTGTATATCATGCCCATTACTTTTTCAATATTTTTTAGGGAAAAAAAATATTTTTTTGAGAAATTTATCCATAATGCCTGCAACTCGTTCCTCGGCGGCAATTTGTGGACTGATAGGCCGCGGCGTCCTGGTAAACGCGCGGCACGTTGCTCCGCACCTTGCGTCGGGGACGGACGTCAGCGCGCATGGGATTGCCCGATTCCGGACACTTTTCCCCCTGGCGGAAGGATGGGGCGGGATTTTTTTTCTGCCGCGAAACATTTATTGATAATATATGTATGCCGGTTCCATTCTTCTCTCCACAGAGATATTCTTCCGGACAGTTGGTTGACACGTCTCGAATCAAGTGGTATTATTGAAAATACTTTTTTAGATCTCAATTTTTTTCAAGATCAATTCACCCAAGGAGCAACCTTGCCAAGAATGCTGCCCAGGTATTTTTCCCGCATCGGTTGGGAAAAATATAACCAATTGCCATAAAAGGCAATAAGGGTGAAAGGGCAGGGCCTTGATCCGCTCGGATCTAAAAATAATTTTTTTTAACAAAAAAATATTTGCTGAATTCAAAATGCGCGGTATAATGGAGGCAGGAAACTTGGCGACCTCCGTTTTACACGCCGAAAGGAGAGTCACGCCATGGTTAGCAATGAACAGCAAGACTTTCTCGACAGGCTGGCCAAGGGGGTTGCCAAGCTGTTCGGGGATAAATGCGAAGTGACGGTCCACGATTTGAAGAAAGGCTACGAGAACTCCATCGTCGCCATCGAAAACGGGCATGTCACCGGGCGCCGGGTCGGAGACGGTTCATCCGAAGTGGTGCTCAAGGCGCTGAAGGAGAACGACCCGGCCAAGGTCGAGGACGATTACAGCTATCTCGCCCGCACCAAGGACGGCCGCATCCTCAAATCGAGTTCCATCTATCTTCGCGACAAAAAGGGCGGTCTCGTCGCCCTGTTCGGCATCAACTACGACATCACCGACATGATTATGGCCAAGAATGCGCTCGAGTCCGTCATCAGCACGCCCGATGCGAAGGAAAAGAGCGCCGCCATCACGGCCAACGTCAACGATCTACTCGACCAGCTCATCGCCGAGGCGGATCAGTTCATCGGCAAGCCGATAGCCATGATGTCGAAGGAGGACAAGATCCGCGCCATCCAGTTCCTGAACGACAAGGGCGCGTTCCTGGTCAAGAAGGCGGGCGACAAGGTTTCCAAGCATTACGATATCTCGAAATACACTCTGTACAACTACATGGGTTCCGAAGATTAGGCCCTGCCCGCTTCCGCCTCCGCGCCTCCCTTTCCGGGCCGAATGCGAAATGCCAAGGCAGGGCCACTGGCATCCGAGAGGAGAAGGCATGGGTTCGGAATTGAAGTGGGTCGGCAACAAGCTTCCCCAGACCGAGGCCAAGAAGGAACTGGCCTTGATGGCGCCGAAGGAAATCGAAAAGGTCAGGCAGTTCCACGCCTCCTTCCCGCAGTACAGCCGCACGCCCCTGGCGTCGCTGGACAAGCTGGCCGCCTCCCTCGGCGTCGCCGGCATCTACGTCAAGGACGAATCCTACCGCTTCGGCCTGAACGCGTTCAAGGTCCTGGGCGGCTCCTTCGCCATGGCCCGCTTCATCGCCCAGCGGACCGGCAAGGACATTTCCGAACTCGGCTTCCGGCAGCTCACCTCGCCCGAAATCAAGCAGAAGCTCGGGGACTACACCTTCTTCACCGCCACCGACGGCAACCACGGCCGCGGCGTCGCCTGGGCCGCCAACCAGATCAAGCAGCACAGCGTCGTCTACATGCCGAAGGGCTCGTCCCAGACCCGTCTCCAGAATATCCTGAAGGAAGGCTCGAAAGCCTCCATCGTCGACATGAACTACGACGACGCCGTCCGCCTCGCCACCGCCGAAAGCGCCAAGACGCCGAACTCGGTCGTCATCCAGGACACCGCCTGGAAAGGCTACGAGGAAATCCCCGGCTGGATCATGCAGGGCTACGGCACCATGGCTTTGGAAGCGGTCGAACAGCTCCGCGAATTGGCCGTCAACCGCCCCACCCACATTTTCGTGCAGGCGGGCGTGGGTTCGCTGGCCGGCGCCGTGCAGGGCTTCTTCGCCAATTATTATCCTGACAACGTCCCCGTCACCACCGTGGTCGAGGCCGGCGTCGCCGACTGCCTCTACCGCTCGGCGGTCAAGGCCGACGGCTCGACCGTCGCGGTCGGCGGCGATTTGCAGACCATCATGGCCGGCCTCGCCTGCGGCGAAGCCAACAGCATTTCGTGGGAAATACTCAAGTCGAAGACTTCGTTCTTCGTCTCCCTTCCCGACTACGCGGCAGCCCGGGCAATGCGCGTCCTTGGCGCGCCGGTGCAGGGCGACCCCCGGGTCGTGTCCGGCGAGAGCGGCGCCGCCGGCATGGGCCTGGTCCTCGAAGCGCTCACCAACCCCGCCTTCGCCGATCTCAAGAAGGCGCTCAAGCTCGATGCGTCCTCCCGCATTCTCATGTTCAGCACCGAGGGCGACACCGATCCGGACATGTACAAGAAAATCGTGTGGGACGGCGCGTATCCCCACCCCACGCTGCAATAGAACCATCCACGCAATCATTGGGCGGCACCAACCCGTCAAACCATTTTATACAACACAGGAAGGCAAGAAATATGGCTATGGATTTCGCGAAAATCAAGGCGGCGGCCGAAGGCTACAAGGCGGACATGACGAAGTTCCTCCGCGACATCATCCGCATTCCGGGCGAAAGCGCCCAGGAAAAGGGCAAGATCGACCGGGCGGCGGCGGAAATGCGCAAGCTCGGGTTCGACAAGGTCGAGATCGATCCGATGGGCAACCTGCTCGGCTACATGGGCAAGGGCAAGACGCTGATCGCCTTCGACGGCCACATCGACACCGTCGGCGTCGGCAACCGCGCCAACTGGAAGTTCGACCCCTACGAAGGCTACGAGAACGACGAGGAAATCGGCGGCCGCGGCGCCGCCGACCAGGACGGCGGCATCGTCTCGGCCGTCTACGGCGCCAAGATCATGAAAGACCTCGGCCTTCTTTCCGACAAGTACACCGTCCTCGTCACCGCCACCGTGCAGGAAGAGGATTGCGACGGCCTGTGCTGGCAGTACATCATCGAAAAGTCGAATATCCGCCCCGAGTTCGTGGTCATCACCGAACCCACCGACAACGGCATCTACCGCGGCCAGCGCGGCCGCATGGAAATCCGCGTCGACGTCAAGGGCGTCTCCTGCCACGGCTCCGCGCCCGAGCGCGGCGACAACGCCATCTACAAGATGGGCGAGATCCTGGCCGAGGTCAAGGAACTCAACAACCGCCTGCACGTCGATCCGTTCCTCGGCAAAGGCACTCTGGCCGTGTCGGAAATCTTCTTCACCTCGCCTTCCCGCTGCGCCGTGGCCGATTCCTGCGCCATCTCCATCGACCGCCGCCTGACCGACGGCGAGACCTACCAGAAGGCGCTGGAAGAAATCGCCTCCCTGCCGTCCGTGAAAAAGTACGATGGTGTGGTCAGCATGTACAAGTACGACCGCCCCAGCTACACCAATCTCGTCTACCCCACCGACTGCTACTTCCCCACCCGGGTCAGTCCGGCCGACCACCCGGCCACCAGCGCCAGGGAGAAGGCGTTCGCCGGCATGTACGGCAAGCCCCGCACC
>JAVBRW010000195.1:0-4962 GCA_031547475.1 Planctomycetota bacterium | reverse complement strand
CTCTCCGCCTGCCGCAGAACATAGGCCCGCTTCTCGGATTCGCTCAATAACCGCCTGCTACGCGCTCTCTCCGGCTCCATGATACGCCCTCCAAAATAGGAGGGGCATTGTCAACGACCCGAGAGAGAAAACAAGGTGGGGATCGCCGGACGCTTACCAAGGGCCGCCCCGTGGGACAACGTGTTTGAAAAAATGAGGCAGGATTTTGCGCTTCACTTCCGCCGTTCCCGGAAGGAAAACGTCCCCGTCACGGCCACGAGCACATTTTCCGAATCAACTCCATGCACCACGCCACATCGTCCCGGTATTCGAGGCACTTCGCGTAATCGAGCGCTTCGCCCGGGAACGGAGGCTGGAAGTGGGTCCGGCCGGTCGCCAGAGCGAGATGGAGGCGATCGTCCAGCCGGGAAAAGAAGGAGTCGACGCCGCGCCCGGTGCGCAATTTCACAAGCGTTTCGGTCGTGTCGTGGCCGAGGATGATTTCCGATTGCGCGCGATCGCTGGCGAAAGCGATGAACCACAAATTGAACTCGGGATTGCCCGCCGCTTTCACCTCTTCCCACCGCGTGTCTTTCATCCCCTTGGTCCGGGCGGCCATGACGTCC
This sequence comes from Planctomycetota bacterium, assembly GCA_031547475.1. GTDB lineage: Bacteria > Planctomycetota > SZUA-567 > SZUA-567 > SZUA-567 > JAJBSZ01. The sequence goes on along the minus strand of JAVBRW010000195.1, from coordinate 4,357 downwards.
TCGTTCATCCCCGACGCCTTCGGCGCCGCCAGGACGAAGCCGTCGAAGCGCGGGCATTGCTCCACCGACAAAAACAGCCCGCCGAACGCGGTGCTTTTTTTGAGGCGGCAGCCGTGGCGGTAGGTTCGTTCGCCCAGTATGTTGGAGAAGGAGAAGGTTCTTCCGGCGCAGGTTCCGGAAAACAATCCGGCTTCCTCGTAACGGGTTTTGCTGTCCGGGCCGAAGGCGAAAAGCAGGCTTTTTTTGTAAAGCGACTCGTCCAGGCGCCGCCCTCCGTCGTAGCCGAGGTCGGACGCGGCAAAGGCGCGGATGGGAGAAAGCACGGTCTGGCGGAACGCATGGAGATAGGATTTTCTGAGTACGCGGCGGAGTATGTAGCGGACGGTCAGGGCGGCGACAATGGCGAAAAGAATCATGGAAAACCAGTTGCGGCCGTGAACGGGGGTTTGGGGCGTGGCGAAGAGATTGGGGACGTGATAGAAAACGGTCAGGGCAAGAGCGAAGGTGGCGAGTGTGACCAGAATGACGGCGAGGCGGTAGCGCGATCGTTGTTGTTGCAGAGGAACAATGGCGGGTCGCAGAGTAGTCTCGAAGAATTGGCGGAATGCTTCGTCGTCCGCTTGGGATGGGGCGGGCGGTTTGTTCAGCATGGCTTGCCTCCTTGTTCGACCCTCCAGAGACAAGTATACACAATTGAGGGGCGGCTCGGCAAGACGAAGGGGGGATCCGATTTCGATGCTTTGCCGCAGCGCGGCGCTTCGCGTCTCCCGCTCACGAATCGCTTCGCTCTCGTTCGCTCAAGAGGAAGCCCGCGCGGATACATCCTCGATGCGCTGTTCCCGAATGTTTTACCGATTCTTTTTCCGCGCGGGCATTGATTAAAAGACTTGGGGGGCTGACCTCGCCCCCCAAACCCCCTCGGCCAGCGATTCCGCTGGACCTATTATCCCAATGGTCAGCCTTCTTTCGGCTTCGCCATGTTGCGTTACTTGGCGTCTTCTTCGCCCCGGGCCAGTTTCACATGCGAATCCGCCATTTCGTAACCGGCCGCCTGGGCGCAGGCGGTATTCAGATCCAACGCGGTGATCGCCGCCGCCGCCACTTCCGCCAGCCGCATCACATGATAATTGTCGTCCACCGCCTTGCCGAATCCGGCACAGCCAATCAACTCCAACGCCTCCCGCGCCGTGCCGAACATCGTCCCCCCGCCCACCGTCGCCAACTCCAAACACGGCAACGACACGGTGAAATGCACCCCGCCATCCACCGCGTCCGCCTGCACAAACACCGACGACGACGAAACCACATGCGCCAAATCCTGCCCCGTCGCCGCGAAAAACGCCGCCACCGTATTGGCCGCGTTCACATTGAACCAGGATATCGTCCCGCTCTAACACGATCCGAGATAACACTTGTTGAACACCGTCTTGTCGACGCTCCGGCCGTTTACGCCATTCTTGAACACCTTCGCCAACACCTCATCCGACAAAAACACCTCGGTCTGCACCGACTTCCCGCGCCCATGCAAAATGTTGATGTGCGCCGCCTTCTTGTCCGAACACAAATTGCTGCTAATGGTCAACAGCTTCCATCCCGGCAACTGCGCCAACAACCCGCGCGTAATGTCCGCCGCCGCCTTGGTGACGCCGTTCATCCCCATCGCGTCCCCCGTCTTGCACACCAACCGGAGAAACACCTTGGCGCCCAACTGGTACGCCTCGATGTATTCGAGCCGGACAAACGGATCCTGGACGAACTTGTTCAGCCCGGCTACCCAGGCGGCGTCCGTCTTCGTCCGCTCGACCAGCTTCCGCGCCTCCGCGATGTTCGGCGCCTCGATCAGGGGCGCCCGGCTCATGCCGTCGAAATGGACGATGGTGGACAGCCCGCCCGCCATGTTGATCGCCTTCACCCCGCGCTGCACGCCGGCCACCAGCGCCGCTTCGTTGGTCGCGAGAGGAAGATAAACGTCCTCGCCCTTCACATACTGCCCGTTGATCCGCACCGGGCCGGCGAAACCCATCGGGATCATGCAGGCGCCCATCTTCGACTCGATGCCGGAAAGGATGCGCTCGCCGTTGGGGAACGAACAGTTGTCGGTCCGCGTCCCCTTGATGAGCGGCATGGCGACGCCGGCCTTCTCCTCGAGAACGGTGCAGCGGACCACCGCCGCGTCGTTGCAGGCGTCCTTGACCCTGGCGGCGTCGGACCGGTATATTTCCTTGAAAATGACGGTTTCCAAATGCTGCGTCTTGATCTCCCCCGATTCGTACCGCGCCTTGACGCCGGACAGATTCGCGTTCATCGTCTCCCCTTTTCATCGGAAGTTTTACGAACCGGGCATTCAAACCGCCGAATGCCCGGTTCGTAAAAATCAAAGCCCTTGTCGCACAGGCGAAAATTCACTTTTATCTAAATACCGACCATAGCGTTTCAGCATTTTTGATGCAGCAGCGTGCTCAGGGTCTGCGCGTACTCGCCGGCCCGGTAGAGCTTGTCCAAATCGATGCCGGTCGCGATGCCCATGCGGTGGAACATCTCGACCAGGATTTCCGTCCGGCAATTGCCCTTGGCGCCGGGCGCGTAGGGGCAGCCGCCCAGGCCGCCGGCGGCGCCGTCGAAAATGGCGATGCCGGCCTCCAGCGACGCGAGATTGTTGGCGAATTCGAGCCCGTGGTACTTGTGGTAATGCACGGCCAGCGCGGCGCGGGTAAGCTTGTCCTTGATCGCTTTGGGAATGCAGTAGGCGGAGACCGGATCGGCCATGCCGGTGGTGTCGCCGAGGGAAATTTCGTAGGCGCCGAAACTCTCCAGCGCGAGCGCGGTGTCCAGAGCCCGCTCCGGCGGCATGGCGCCCTCCATCGGGCAGCCGAAAACGGTGGCGATGTAGGAGCGGACGCGGACACCTTCCCGGGCGGCGGTTTGGTTGATTTTTTCGATCTCGGCCAGCGATTCCGCCGGACTCATGTTCAGGTTTTTCCGGTTGTGGCTTTCGCTGGTGCTCATGATGGTGACGACTTCCTTGAACCCGCATTCGATGGCAAGTTCGAGGCCGCGCAGGTTGGGGACCAGCGCGTTGTAGACGACGCCCTCCTTTTTCCGTATTCCGGCGAAAACCTCCTTGCCGTCCCGCAACTGCGGCACCCATTTCGGATGCACGAACGAGGTGACTTCGATGCGCCGGCAGCCGGCGTCGGTCAACATGTCGATAAGCGCGATCTTCTTCTCGGTGGGAATGAATTCCGGCTCGGGCTGGAGGCCGTCCCGGGGACCGACCTCGAAAATGCTCACTTCGGCGGTTCCGTACATGCTCATGCGCAGGCTCCCTTCGGATTGCGGTCTAGTATTTCAGTAGTATATCACAAACAATTCGGTTGTCAAACGCATTCTTGACGCACGAACGGAAATATTATTAAATATTGTCGTATTTATGCAGAAAAATACGTATAATTGGGATAGGATGATTATAGTGAAATACTATAGAAATTTCTGTGGCATGCTTTGGTGAACGGGATATTTATGGCGGAACCGAACTCCTATGCGCAGAAGGCGTACGATGCGATCAAGAACGACATCGTCTCCCAGAAGCTGAAACCGGGCTCGTTCATTTCCGAGGCCGAGTATGCGGAAAAGATCGGTATCAGCCGCACGCCCGTCCGCGAAGCGCTGAAAACGCTGGAGCGGGAAGGGCTCTTGGACATCTTCCCCCGGAAGGGCGTGCAGATCAAGAATTTCACGCTGGAGGACATCGTCCACATCCACGAAGCGGCGGAAGCGCTGGAAAGCGTTCTGATCGCGCTGGTCGCCGCCCGGCGGGCGCGGGGAAAAATCGCCCCCTCCGCCCTTGCGGCGCTGAACGATTTGCTGGACCGGATGGACAAACACCTGGCCGACGGCAATCTGCCCAAATGGGTGGCGCTCGATCACCAGTTCCACAACGGCCTGATCAACCTGTGCGACAACCCCTACATCGTCGAATACGCTTCCGCCTCGCGGAACCGCATGAACCTGACCTTGTGGTTCATCACCCCGAAATTCGCGGACAAGAACCAATCGACCCGCGATCACCGCGCCATCATGGCCGCCATCGAGGCGGGCGACGAAAACGCCGCCATGGAGGCGGCGAAAATGCATATCTTCCGGGTCAGGAAAAATATGGTGGAAGCGATAACCGCAATTGACAATGCATAATTCATAATGCGTTGTTATTGATTCCGTGCTTTCTAAAGCTACCTGGGATCCTTGCCGTCCAGGTCAATCCCGAATTATCCCGGCACAACTTCCCGCTCGGGGCGCAGCAATTGTTTATCCCGCCGGGATGACGTTTAAGGTTTGCGCAACGCACGCGGCGCGGAGA
>JAVBRW010000445.1:0-6231 GCA_031547475.1 Planctomycetota bacterium | reverse complement strand
CCTCCGGCGCGTCGTCGGTTATTTCAACCGGTTCCAGGCCGAGGCAGTCCCGTTGCATGTTTTTATACAGCTCTTCCATCGTTCTGATCATACTTCTTCGGAGGCGCAAATACTCCAGCTGTCCAGGCGAATGGCCTTCGCTGCGGGCCGCGATTTCCTTGTCGATCCTGCCGATATGGTTCGCCAGCAATTTGCGAACGCCATCGATGGGGAGCCCGTCTTTTACATCCCGTTTTTCAAGATGCGCCAAGGATATCTGATCATAATCCGCCGGATTCGCACCTCTGTATTTCAGCAGTCGCTCGAGATCGGCGAGTTGATCGAGTATCGCTTCCGAACGCTTTTTCGATCCCCTGGTCTGGCAAAAGTTCACCGAATCGTATTTCACCATCATTTGTTCGGCGCGCAGCCAAACCATGATTCGTTTCGACGCGATAATATCCCGGAAAAGATCCGCCACCACCTCGAACGAGAATAAGTACTCATCAAATGACGCCCTTTTCCCAAGGACATTCATCCAAAGCGTTCCCTTGTCCGAAATGATTGATTCAAACTTCCGCAGGAACTTTCGGTCCGTATTTCTCAATCCAATCTTTTCCATAAAATGCCTCGGCGTCGGCAAGGTTGAAATAATTGTCTTCGAGAAGATGCTCTTTTCCCAGTTCGGGATCGAGCAGAATGTCCATGGCTATATGCGGTTGCAGCGGGATTTTTGCAAGCATATCTATCGCTTTGTCGCGTTCGCCCCTGTAGAAACACTCGCGCGACTCCCGATTTATCCGGCGCATCTCTTCCGAACTCATGGTCGACTTGAAGGTGTGCGGATTGAACTTGGGCATGTCCTTTCTTTCCCACGGCATCATTTTTCTTCTCCTGTTTCAAAGGTTCTTCAAATCTCATTTCGCCTTCGCGTACGAATCCTTCAGCCCCACCGTCCGGTTGAACACCGGCTTGCCGGCGGCGGAATCGGGATCGACGGCGAAATAGCCGAGGCGCTCGAACTGGTACACGGTGCCGGGGTGGGCGTCGCCGAGCATCGGTTCGAGGCGGCAGTCCTTCACCACTTCGAGGCTGTTCGGCGACAGGTTGTCGAGCCAGGTCTTGCCTTCCGGCGCTTCGGACGGATTGTCCATCTCGAACATCGGGTTGTACAGCCTGGCCTCGCCCAGCACGGCGTGGCGGGCCGACACCCAGTGCAAGGTCGCCTTGACCTTGCGCCCGTCCGGCGCGTCGCCGCCGCGGGTGGACGGATCGTAGGTGCAGCGGAGTTCGGTGATGTTGCCGGAGTCGTCCTTCACCACCTGCTTGCAGGTGATGAAATAGGCGTAGCGGAGCCGCACCTCGCGCCCGGGCGCCAGGCGGAAGAATTTCTTGGGCGGATCCTCCATGAAGTCGTCGCGCTCGATATAGAGGTCCCGCGAAAACGGCACTTTCCGCGTGCCGGCCGACGGATCCTCCGGATTGTTGACGGCGTCCAGCGTTTCCTCGTCGCAGGCGGGGTAATTCTCGATAACCACCTTCAACGGATTCATCACCGCCATGGCCCGGGGCGCGCGCTTGTTCAAATCCTCGCGGACGCACGCCTCCAAGAGCTGAAAATCGACGCGGGAATTGGTCTTGGCCAGCCCGATGCGCTGGCAGAAATCGCGGATGGCCATCGGCGAATAGCCGCGCCGGCGCATGCCGGAGATGGTGGGCATGCGCGGATCGTCCCAGCCCGAGACGCGCTTGTCGTTCACCAGTTGGATAAGCCAGCGCTTCGACAGGACGGTATTGGTGAGGTTCAGGCGCGCGAACTCGATCTGCCGCGACTTGAACACCGGCAAATTGGCGATGCACCAGTCGTACAGCGGCCGGTGGTTTTCGAACTCGAGGGAGCAGCACGAATGGGTGATGCCTTCCAGCGCGTCGGACAGCGGGTGGGCGTAGTCGTACATCGGGTAGATGCACCACTTGTCGCCGGTGCGGTGGTGGTGGGCGTAGCTGATGCGGTAGAGGACGGGGTCCCGCAGGTTGAGGTTGGGGTGCGCCATGTCGATTTTGGCGCGGAGCACGTGGGCGCCTTCGGGGAACTCCCCCGCCCGCATGCGGCGGAACAGATCGAGGCTTTCCTCGGCCGGCCGGTCGCGGTAGGGCGAGTTGACGCCCGGGGGGGTGTGGCCTTTTTCCTTGTTGCCCAGGGTTCCCCGGTTCAGGCGGATTTCCTCCGAGGTCTGGCTGTCGATATAGGCTTTGCCGTCCTTGATGAGGATTTCGGCGAACTCGTACAGCTTGTCAAAATAGTCGGAGGCGAAGAACAGCCTGTCCTCCCAATCGATGCCGAGCCAGCGCAGATCGGCCAGGATGGCGTCGACATATTCGGTGTCTTCCTTGGCCGGGTTGGTGTCGTCGAAACGCATGTTGAATTTGCCGCCGTACGATTCGGCCAGCATGAAGTTGGTCAGCGCCGCCTTGCAGTGGCCGATATGCATGTAGCCGTTGGGTTCGGGCGGAAAGCGCGTGTGCACGTGATCGTAGCGTCCGCTGGCCAAATCCTCGTTGATGAACTCCCGGATGAAATCGGTGGCGGGAGCGGGTTTCGTGGTCATGGTCATCCTTATCGACAAAAAGAAAAACTGCGTTCACGCATGGAAATCATGTATTGTATCGATTCGTTCATGCCTGTGGCAATAAAAAAGGGCGGCTTTCGCGGAAAAGCCGCCCCTCTAGCGAAACCACTCCAAACCCGCAACAAGCCCCTGTCAATCGCGGTACGGCTCGCCGTTCTTTTCCGTCGCTTCGGCCGGGGCGGCGACCGCTTCCTCCGGTTTCGGCTCGACCTTGGTTTCCGCCCCGTCGTCCGCCTTGTAGGGGACGGGCTCGGTGTCGGGCTGGGAGTCGAAGTAGATGTGATCGTCCTTCAGCTTGACCGTCACCCGGGTGCCGGCGGTGATGGCGCCGGTCAGTATTTCCTCGGCGATGGGGTCTTCGACCAGCCGGCTGATGGTGCGGCGGAGCGGCCGGGCGCCGAAGTCCTGGTTGTAGCCCTTGTCGATAAGATAGCGCCTGGCTTCCGGCGCCAGCTCGAGGCCGATGAACTGCTCGGACAAGCGCTTGCGGAGGCCGGAAATCTCGATGTCGATAATCTTGTCCATATCCTCGATGCTGAGGTATTTGAACACGATCAGCTCGTCCAGGCGGTTGATGAATTCGGGCCGGAACTCGCGTTCGACCGCGTCGTGGAGGCTCTTTTTCAGCCTGTCGTAATCCGACTCGTCCGACTTCTTGGCAAAGCCGAGGGTGCCCTGTTTCTTGATCAGATCCGCCCCGACGTTCGAGGTCATGATCAGGATGGTGTTGCGGAAATCGACCTTCCTGCCGTAGGAATCGGTGATTTTGCCCTCTTCCATGATCTGGAGCAGGATGTTGAATATGTCGTGGTGCGCTTTTTCCAGTTCGTCGAGAAGCAGGACGGAGTAGGGGCGGCGCCGCACTTTTTCGGTCAACTGGCCGCCTTCCTCGAACCCGACATAGCCGGGAGGCGCGCCGACCAGGCGGCTGACCGCGTGCTTTTCCATATATTCCGACATGTCGATCTGGATGAGGGCGTCCTCCTCGCCGAACATGAACTCGGCAAGGGCGCGCGCCAGCAGCGTTTTGCCGACGCCGGTGGGGCCGAGGAAGAGGAAGGTGCCCATCGGGCGCCGGGGATCCTTCAGGCCGGCGCGGCTGCGGCGGACGGCGCGGGCGATGGCCGAAATGGCGTCGTCCTGGCTGATGACGCGCTTATGGAGCTCGTCCTCGATCTTGAGCATGCGCTCCTGCTCTTTCGCCTCGAGCTTGTTCAGCGGGATGCCGGTCATGGAGGAGACGACCTCGGTGATGGCTTCGCCGCCGACCACGCCGCGCGCCAGATGGGTGCGTTCCTTCCACGCTTCCTTGATTTCCTTGATTTCCTTTTTGAGCGCTTCCGCCTGATCGCGGACGCGGGCGGCGCGTTCGAAATCCTGGGCGGTGACCGCTTCCTTCTTTTCGCGCTCGAGGGTGTCGACCTCTTTTTCCTTGTCCTTGAGATCCGGGGGACGGGTCATGGACGACAGCCTGACGCGGGACCCGGCCTCGTCGATGACGTCGATGGCCTTGTCCGGCAGGAAGCGGCCGGAAATATAGCGTTCCGACAGCTTGACCGCTTCTTCGATAGCCTCGTCCGTGATTCGGACCCGGTGGTGCGCCTCGTAGCGATCCCGGAGCCCCTTGAGGATGGCGACCGTCTCCTGCGCGCTCGGCGGGTTGACGATGATGGACTGGAAGCGGCGCTCGAGCGCCGTGTCTTTTTCGACGTATTTGCGGTACTCGTCCAGGGTGGTGGCGCCGACGCACTGCACTTCGCCACGGGCGAGGGCCGGTTTCAAAACGTTCGACGCGTCGATGGAGCCTTCCGCTCCGCCGGCGCCGACCAGGGTGTGCAGTTCGTCGATGAACAGGATGACGTTCTTGGCGCGCCGCACCTCGGTCATGACCGCTTTGATGCGCTCTTCGAACTGGCCCCTGTACTTGGTGCCGGCCACCATCATGGCGAGGTCGAGGACGACGATGCGCTTGTTCAGCAACAGTTCGGGAACATTGCCGTTGACGATGTCCTGCGCCAGCCCTTCGACGATGGCGGTTTTGCCGACGCCGGCCTCGCCCAGCAGCACCGGGTTGTTTTTGGTGCGGCGGGAAAGGATCTGGAGAACGCGCTGAATCTCTTTCGACCGGCCGATGACCGGATCGAGGGCGCCGTCGCGGGCGAGCTGGGTCAGATCGCGGCCGAACGAATCGAGGGCGGGGGTGGCGTTGTCGGCGCTGGGCTGGGGCGTTTCCGGCGTGCTGCCGGACGGCGCGTCCTGCGCGACGTCGGCGCCGAGGAGTTCCATCAGCTCAGCCCGAACATCCTCGAGCTTGACGCCGAGGTTCAGGAGCACCTGCGCCGCCATGCCGTCCTGCTCGCGGAGCACGCCCAGCAGCAGGTGTTCGGTGCCGATATAGTTGTGCTCGAGGTTCCGGGCCTCTTCCATGGCGAGTTCGAGCACTTTTTTCGCCTTGGGGGTGAAGGGCAGGCTTGACGAGGCCGAAATGGTCTCTCCCGGGGACGACACGTACTTTTCGACTTCGAGGCGGATTTTTTCCAGATCCACCCCGAGGTTTTCCAGCACGTTGGCCGCCACGCCGGAGCCTTCCTTGACCAGGCCGAGAAGAATGTGTTCCGTTCCGATGAATTCGTGCCCAAGCCGCTCCGCCTCCTGGCGGGCGAGGTTGATCACCTTGCGGGCGCGATCGGTGAATTTCTCCAGCATGATGTCTGGCTCCTCTTTTCGACAAAAATGTGTCTCGCCAAAGAAACAACCCACCCCTTGACGGGCGGGCCGTCCCCGGCGCTACGATATTGGAATCAACATATGTAGTGTGTACCGTTCAACATCCCCATCCCTCGATCCGTTGAAACGGCCCGGGGATGAAACAGTATATGGTACGGATTTCGTTGACGCTTGTCGAGAGGCGGGCGGGAAATTTGCCGGAATCCGGGGCGATATCCGGTCCACAGGGCGGGGAGGGGCGTCCGGCCGATTTTCCGGGAAATAAATCATTGACAACCGGAGGAACGAAAAATATAATCCTTTATTCCCGTTTAAGCGGGATGCGGGACCCTGCCGTGCGGATTGCCGCGCGGAGTTTTATTTTTGTCCGAAGAATCAGGATTCTATAGAGAAGTTTTTCAAAATTATCGCCAAGGAAGACTGCCATGCCCAAGAATACCAAAAAGTCGGAACGCGCCGCCCTTCTGAGCGAAAGGCGCAAGGTCCGCCGCTTCAATGCGGCCAAGAAAGCCGCCAAGCGCTCGGTCAAGCGGGTCGCCCGCACCCACCCGCACCGCCGCACCGCCGCCCTGCGGGCGAGGAAACGGGCGTAAACGCGTCACCGCAATGCATAATTAAGAATGAATAATTAAGACGAAGAACCTCATTATACCTTTCTATCAACAACAACCGGATGGTGCGTGTTCATCTCTTGTTGGTAGGTAGGTACAATGAGGTTTTTCGTTTTATTGATTCCATGATTTCCAAAGTTGCTTGGGTTCCTTGCCGTCCCGGTCAAATCCCGAATTATCCCGGCATAACTTCCCGTTCGAGGTGCGGCAATTGTTTATCCCGCCGGGATGACGTTTAAGGTTTGCGCGGCCGGGGGGGCGGGGGGGGGCCCCGCACCGACCAA
>JAVBRW010000331.1:0-7583 GCA_031547475.1 Planctomycetota bacterium | reverse complement strand
CCTCCGGGCCCCGGAGCAGGATCCGCCGGGGCTTCCGCACCTTTTCTTCGGAAAGGTACGGGGCACCCCATTCTCGTATCAAGGGTGTGGAAATTTTTATGGATAGGAAATATAATAATAGTGACTTGTGCATTGTGCATTGTGAATTGGTCCGGAGGGTTGCCCATGACTTCGACGGCGGAAAACAAGAAAAACAACCCGGTCAATCCGTATGACGCATCGCTTCCGGAAGCGGGCAAAATGGCGATTATCGTGCCGCTGATCATCGGCGCCGCGCTGGTGATCGGCGTTTTCATTTTGTGGCAAACGCATGCCAAAAAAGTCAGAATCGCCGAAATGGCCCGGGTCGAGGAGGAGGTGCAGCGCGATCTGATCCTGGCCTATCGCGAAATGCGCGATCTCAAGCCCGAGTCGGCGCTGTCCATCACCCGTGCGGCGGAAAGGAAGATGAGGATTTTCGGCAAGACTCCCGACAGCGATTATCAGGAGATGAAGGTGGCGGTCCTGCTTCTGGAGGCCGAGGCCGAATTTATGCGCGACTGCGGCGGCACCGCTCCGGTGGTGGAGGAGAAATTCACCCGCGCCATGGCGATGATGACGCGTTCGCGGGGCGAATTGTGGGAATACGGCGTCATGGGCCGGGCGCGCGCGAGAATAGAGCAGAAAAAGTACGAGGGGGCGATCGAGGATCTCGATCTTTTGCTTGCCCGCAATCCCAGCTACGGCACCGGTTATTATTGGCGCTCCCAGGCCAAGGCGCGGATGGGCGACGCCGAGGGCGCGGCCGAGGACAAGCGCCGCGCGCAAAATCTCGATTCCTGGCCGCCCTTGCGCGATTACATGCGCGACGCCTGCGTGCGCGAGCGCGATGTGCTGCGGTAAGGCGGTTCTAGCGGATCCATAAAATCGGCGCCGGGTATTCCGCCAAAGTGGCGTCGGAGGTTAAAAGCGTGACTCCCTCCGCCACCGCTTGCGCAACCAGTATCCGATCGAAAGGATCCTTGTGTATCGAGGGCAGGTTGCCGACGGCGAAGGCATGGGCGCTGGTTATGGCGATCTCGCGGTAGCCGGCGCCGATGAGTCTTTGTTGCATGAGTCGTGCGTCAATTTGAAAATCGCGGCGTTTCAGGGCATTTTTTATGGTAATTTCCCACATGCTGGCGGAACTGAAATAGACATCGTTCGAGAGATCGGAAATAATCGCGCCCGCTTTCCGGGGCAGGCTGTTTTTCGCGAGTCCTGCCCAGATCAGCATATGCGTGTCCAAAAGCAGTTTCATTCGCGGCCCTCGAACATGGCTTCAATTTCCTCCTGTCCGAAACTTTTGATATCGATGTCCGCTATGCCTTTGCCGCGCATGAAGCCAAGCCGCTTGAATTTCGGCTTGTTTCCCAAAGGCACCAGTTTCGCCAGCGGTTTTCCCGCCTTGGCGATGATGACTTCCTTCCCTTCGGCCGCTTCCTGGACAATGCGGGAAAATTGATTTTTCGCTTCCTGGATATTGACGGTGCGCACGGCCCGCTCCTTTCGTATGGACCCATGCCATGTATTATACCTTTCCCCTTTCCCCATCCCAAACAAATTCCCCGACATCCTTGACAACGAAATCCGCTTCGCTATAATCCCAGCAATTCGGGGCCTCTCCCGGCCCCGGACTCGGCGGCCGTGCAGCCGCTGTATTTTTTTGTGCGGCGTGCGCGTTCATTTGGTATATAATGATATTCGCATATATGACGGAAGAAAAACGTAACAATCGAAAGGTGAACTGAAATGACCATGACCAAGGAACGCAAGTCCGAAATCATCCAGACCTACGCCACCAGGCAGAACGACACCGGCAGCCCGGAAGTCCAGGTGGCGCTGCTGACCGAGCGCATCACTTCCTTGACCGAGCACTTGAAGACCCACAAAAAGGACAAGCACTCGCGCCGCGGCCTCCTGATGATGGTCAACCGCCGCAACCGTCTGCTCAAATACATCCGCGAAACCAACCTCGAAGGCTACCGCGCCCTTATCGGAAAGCTTGGCATTCGCGCCAAGGAATAAGTCTGGCCAGTCGGTATTTTTCGCACCCAGCCGATTGGCGTTCCGCGCCGCCGCCCGGTCCCGCGACCGCGCGGCGTTAGCGCGTTTCGGCGGCGCCTCGCAAAACGAAAACCAAACCGGATGAGAATAGAAAACAGGAGAAACACACAATGGATCTGAAACTCGAGGAAGTCTCGGTCGAACGCGTCATCAACGGCCGAACGCTCCGGCTGTCGACCGGCCTTTTGGCCAAACAGGCCGCCGGCGCCTGCGTCGTGCAGTATGCCGACACCGTCGTTCTGGCCGCCGCCACCACCGCGCCGCCGCGCTCCGCCGACCAGGATTTTTTCCCCCTGATGGTCGACTACCGGGAAAGAACCTACGCGGCCGGCAAATTTCCGGGCGGCTTTTTCAAGCGCGAAAAAGCGCCGAGCACCAAGGAAATTCTCACCATGCGGCTGACCGACCGGCCCATCCGTCCGCTTTTCCCCGACGGATTTTTCGACGAAGTGCTGATCCAGTCCATGGTCCTTTCCGCCGACATGGAAAACGATCCGGACATCCTTTCCATCATCGGCGCCTCCGCCGCGCTCGCGTTGTCCGAACTGCCGTTCGAAGGCCCGATTGGCGCCGTCCGCATCGGCATGATTGACGGCAACCTGATTGTCATGCCGACGAACGAGCAGGAGAAGAAAAGCGAGCTCAAGCTGGTCCTGGCCGGCACCTTCGATTCGGTGACCATGGTCGAGGCCGGCGCCGCCGACATTTCCGAGGACAAGATGCTCGAGGCCCTCAACCTCGGCCACTCCGTCGTCAAGGAAATCGTCCTCCTCATCAACGAACTGGTCAAAAAGGCCGGCCCCAAGGAAAAGATCCAGGTCGCGCCGCCCGCGCCGCCCGCCTGCCTCGACGCCGTCCGCGCCGCGCTTGGCGATCGCATGGCCAAGGCTTTGTGCACGCCCGGCAAGTACGGCCGCCGCGAAGCCACCGCCAAGCTGGTCGACGAGGTTGTCGAGCAACTCGTGCAGCCCGAGGAAGAAGAAGGCCCGACCGCGAAAGATATCAAAGAAGCGGCCTCGATGGTCAAGACCGAGGTTATCCGCGACCTTATCCAGAAAAATTCCCGCGTCGACGGCCGCGACAATTTCACCGTCCGCCCGATCGACTGCCGGGTCGACGTGCTGCCGCGCACCCACGGTTCCGCCCTGTTCACCCGCGGCGAAACCCAGGCGCTCGTCACCATCACCCTCGGGTCCTCGTCCGACGCGCAGGAAGTCGACGGCCTGAAGGAAGCGTACGAGGAAATGTGGTATCTCCATTACAACGCGCCCGGTTTCTCGGTCGGCGAGGCGAAAATGCCGCGCGGTCCCGGCCGCCGCGAAATCGGCCACGGCATGCTGGCCCAGCGCGCCCTGGAAACGGTCATGCCGCACGACAAGGGCTTCCCCTACGCGGTCCGCGCCGTGTCGGAAGTGCTGGAGATGAACGGCTCGTCCTCCATGGCGTCGGTCTGCGGCGCCACCCTGGCCCTGATGGACGCCGGCGTCCCGATCAAGAAGCCGGTCGCCGGCATCGCCATGGGCCTTATCCAGGACGACGGCAGGGAACCGACCATCATCACCGACATCCTCGGGGACGAGGATCACTACGGCGACATGGACTTCAAGGTCTGCGGCACCCGGGACGGCATCACCGCCTTGCAGATGGACATCAAGGTCAAGGGCATTTCCACCGACACCATGCGGAAAGCCCTGTCCCAGGCCCGCGACGGCCGCCTCCACATCCTGAACGAGATCGAGAAGTGCATGAAGGCGCCCCGGACCGAAATCAACCCGCGCGCCCCGCGCCTCCACAACATCCAGGTTCCGCAGGACATGGTCGGCAAAATCATCGGCCCCGGCGGCAAGATGATCCGCTCCATCCAGGAGGAATGCGGCGTGCAGGTCGAAATAGACGATTCGACCGGCGTCGGCATCGTCTCCATCTGCGCTCCGGACGCCGAATCCCTGGCCAAGGCGATCAAGAAGGTCGAGGGCCTGGTCGAGGTTCCGGAGGTCGGCAAGGTGTACGAGGGCGTGGTGACGGACGTCCGCGACTTCGGCTGCTTTGTCGAAATCCTGCCCGGCACCGAAGGCATGTGCCACATTTCCGAACTCGACGTCAACCGGGTCGAGACGACCGAATCGTTCTGCAAAAAGGGCGATCCCATGCGGGTCAAGGTCATCGAGATCGACGGGGCCGGCAAGGTCCGCCTGTCCCGCAAGGCCGTCATCATGGAAGAGCGGGGCGAGACCTATGTCGTCCAGCCCAGGAAGCCGGCCGGCGATCGCGATCGCCGCGGCGGCGGCCGGCCGGACCGCGATCGGGGTCCGCGCCGCTAAGGCTTCAACACGCGAAAAAACGCATCCCAGCCGCCGCGTCCGTATTCCGGGCGTGGCGGCTTTTTTCAAACCTTCACCGACACGGTTTCAACCGGCATCGCATTTCCGCCTTCACTTCCCCCGCGCCTTCATCGCCAACCTCCCCAATAGCGAATGCGCGTCCATGGGCGACAGCAGGTTGATGTCCACGTCGGCGAGTTCGCGGCAGACGCGGCGGGATATTTCGTCCATTTTCTTCGGGGAGGGGAACAATTCCATCTGCACTTCGCGGGCGGCGGCGCGCAGAAGTTCCCGGCTGTCCTCCAGCATTTTCGAATCGCGCTCGGTCGCCTGCTCTTCGAGGCCGGCGAGAATTTCTCCGGCGCGGCGGATGACGGTCTGGGGAATGCCCGCCATTTTGCCGACCTGGATGCCGTAGGAGCGGTCGCAGGCGCCGGCCTGGATGCGGCGGAGGAAAAGGATTTTGTTCTCCCATTCGCGGACCGCGACATTATAGTTTTTCGCCCGATCGAGAATATGGCCGAGTTCGGCCAATTCGTGGTAGTGGGTGGCGAACAGGGTGCGGGCCTTTATTTTCTGGTGCAGGAATTCGGTTATGGCCCAGGCCAGCGAAACGCCGTCGAAGGTGCTGGTGCCGCGCCCGACCTCGTCCAGGATGATGAGGGATCGATCCGTCGCGTTGTGGAGGATTTCCGCCGTCTCCACCATTTCCACCATGAAGGTCGACTGTCCGCGCGTCAGATCGTCCGAGGCGCCGACCCGCGAAAACACGCGGTCGGCCAAACCGATGCGCGCTTCCGCCGCCGGCACCGGCGCGCCCATGTGCGCCATGATGAAAATGAGCGCGACCTGGCGGATATAGGTGCTTTTACCGGCCATGTTGGGGCCGGTGATGATGAGGATGCGCTGGCTGTCCGGGTCGAATCGGCAGTCGTTGGTGACGAATTCGCCGGCCGGGAGCAAATTTTCCACCACCGGATGGCGGCCGTCCCGGATGACGGTGTCCAGCCCTTCGTGCATTTCCGGCATGATGTAGCGGCCCTGATCGCCCGCGTGGGCGAGGCTGGCGGCGACGTCGAGGCGGGCGATCTGTTCGGCCGCCGCCTGGATGCGGCGGATGTTTTTCGCCACTTCGACCAAGAGCGATTGGAACAGGGAAAATTCGAGCTGGAACAGTTTGTCCTCGGCGCCGAGGACTTTTTCCTCCATCGCCTTGAGGTCGGGCGTTATGTAGCGTTCGGCGTTTACCAGTGTTTGTTTCCGGACATACTCCGGCGGCGCCTTGTCCTTGTGGACATTGGTGATTTCGATATAGAAGCCGAACACCTTGTTGAAACCGACCTTCAGCGAAGGAATGCCGGTCCTGGCCTGTTCCGCTTCCTGGAACGAACGGAGCCAATCCGCGCCGCCGTTTTTGATGTCGCGAAGCTCATCCACTTCCCGATTGTGGCCGGGGCGGATAAGGCCGCCTTCCCGGGGGGTCGGGGGCGGCTGATCGGTCAGCACATCCTCGATCAGATCGGCGACATCCTGCAATTGATCCATCGCGGCGGCCTGGCGGATCAGATCGGCCTGGAAACTTTCGGCCAGTCGGGCGATGGCGGGCAGGCGGCGGCAGCCGGCGGCGAGGGCGACAATGTCCCGGGGGCCGGCGCGGTTGCCGGCCAGACGGGCGACGATGCGCTCGAAATCGGCCATGCGGTCGAGAAGTTCCCGCAAGCCGTTCCGCAGGTCCGGTCCGGCCATCAGTTCGGCAACGCCCTGCTGGCGGAAGCGGATTTCCTTGAGCCGAGCCGGCGGGCGGAGGAGCCAGTTGCGAAGAAGCCGCGCGCCCGGTCCGGTCAGCGTGTGATCGAGAATGCCCAAGAGGGTCGATCGCCGGTCGCCCTTCCGTGGCGGGGCGGCGAGTTCGAGGTTGCGGATGGTGTTCCGGTCGATGACGAGAAAGCCGGAGTTGTCCTGGATGCGGGGCGGTTTCAAATGGCCGAGACTGTCCGGCTGATTTTCCTCGAGGTAGGCGAGGATGGCGCCGGCGGCGCCGAGGGCGTGCGGCTTGTCCTCGATATTGAACGCTTCCAGCGTCTGAACGTCGAAGCGTTTCAGCAGCCGCGTCCTGCCTTCGCGGGCGTCGAACTGGTAGGAATCGCGCCTGGTGACGCCGCCGCCGAGGCCGAGGGAAAGGAGACGCGAAACCGGATGATCGGGTTCGCCCATGATGTCCCGCGACACCAGCGTTTCGGCCGGGGCCTGGCGTTCGAATTCGTCCGACAGCCTGTCCTCGGACGGCAGGGTGATGATGAAATCGCCGGTCGAGACATCGACGAAGGCGACGGCGGCGTGGCCGTTCGCCAGCGATACGGCGGCGAGAAAATTGTTGCCGGTCGGCGGCAGGACGTTGTCGTCCACCACGGTCCCGGGCGTCAGGACGCGGGTGATGCCGCGTTTGACCACGCCTTTGGCCTGGGCGGGATCTTCGAGCTGGTCGCAGACGACGACGCTTTCGCCCTTGTCCATCAATTCCTTTATGTAGCGGTCGATTTGATGGTGCGGCACGCCGGCCAGCGGGGTGGCGGACTGGTCCTTGCCGCGCTTCGTCAGGGTGAGTCCGACCAGCCGCGAGATCTTGACCGCGTCCTCGTTGAATGTTTCATAAAAATCGCCCATGCGGAAAAACAGCAGCTTGTCCGGGTGAAGGTTTTTGGCCTCTTGCCATTGGCGCATGGCGGGCGTGAGTTTATTGTCGGGCGAATCGTTCATGCAAGAGTTTCCGTTGGTTATAGTCGAATTCCATCTTGTAGCGTTTTCGGTATAATACTTGAAGCTATGCAAAACCGCAATCTTTGCTATCCATTGGATACCTCCGTTCCTTTTCAAGCACCCCGTACCCCATGCAACCGGGACTTCCGTTCGCGCAACACCGGCAATCGCTGGAAAATTCCCGTTACCACAATCGCGTTCCGCCGGGAGCACTACTGCAATGGTTTGTTATAGATTCGTTCACACGCGGGCGATCACAAAAATATCATGTATTTTTCAACATACGATGTCCGCCGGTAGGGGCGGGGGGGGGGGGGGGGGCGCGCGGCAAGGGAGATGAGTGAAGGGAGGGAGGGGTGGTGTGTTGGGGAGGGGGGGGGAGCCGCGGGCGCCCCACACACGCGGAGAAAAATAGAAGGG
>JAVBRW010000054.1:0-5638 GCA_031547475.1 Planctomycetota bacterium | reverse complement strand
TTGAGGTGCCGGCGCGGGACGCCGCGCGGGTGCGGCGAGCCATCGGCGGCAT
Organism: Planctomycetota bacterium; assembly: GCA_031547475.1. Taxonomy (GTDB): domain Bacteria; phylum Planctomycetota; class SZUA-567; order SZUA-567; family SZUA-567; genus JAJBSZ01. The sequence continues at coordinate 5,586 of JAVBRW010000054.1, read as the reverse complement.
GCTGGCGCTGGTGGGGCGGGGCGCTCGTCTGTTGGACGCGTATGAAATCGACGACGATGCGATCTACTCGTTCGAAGAGGTGTTCCCCGATTCCGCGCCTGGCCGTCGGCTTCGCGGGCTGCGCACGCGCGAGGGAATTACGCAAAAGGAATTGGCTGAAAAACTCGAAATCCAGCAGCATCATGTTTCCGAGATGGAGAGCGGAGTTCGGAAAATCAGCCTTGCCATGGCAAAGCGTATTTCGAAGGCATACAACATTTCGCACCGAGTGTTCTTATAGGCTTGGCGCCGGTTGCCGGACATTACGGACAAGGACACGCCGTTCGAGTTGGGGAAGGCGCGGTTGGTTCGTGAGGGCAGGGACTGTGTGGTGTTTGCCAACGACCCGATGGTGCATCAGGAGGTGTTGGCGGCGGACGAGTTGGCGCTTGATTTTAGAGGTTCCCTAAAGAGAGAAAGATGTCGGAGCCGTAAAAACGCCGGCCATCGTAAAAATAGGTCCAGCGATTTCACTGGACCTGTTTTTACGATGGTCAACGTCTTTACGGCTGCGCCATCACTGCACCAGCCCCGCCGCCAGCAATACCTCCGCCATACGCACATCGGCCGGCGTCGTGATCTTCATGTTCAAATCATTCCCGTAGACGGCCGCCACTTCCTTCCCGAGCGCCTCCACCATCTGCGAATCGTCGGTAATCCGCTCCGACAACCCGCCCGTCTGCATGGCGTACTCGAACGCCTCAATAAGCAAATCGGACTGGAAAACCTGCGGCGTCTGCGCCCGCATCAACCCGACCCGCGGCGGCGTCGACAAAATGACGTCCCCCTCCACCCGCTTCGGCGTGTCCAGCATCGGCACCACCGGCACCGCCGCCCCGCGCCTCCTGGCAGTCGAAAACAACGCCTTCGCCGTGTCCTCCGACACGAACGGCCGCACCGCGTCGTGAACGGCGACCAACTCCGCCCGAGCCGAAACCACCTCCAGCGCATTCCACACCGATTCGGCCCGCGACTTGCCGCCCGCCACCGCCAACGTGATCCCGGCCGCCTGCGCCTCCTCCCACAACCCGCCCTGAATCACCGGCAAATCGTCCGGATGCAACGCGACAATCACCTCGAACACGCCAGGCAACGCCGCCATCCGCCGGCAGGTGCGAAACAATATCGGCTCGCCCCCCAAAACAATGAACGGCTTGCGGCGATCGCCGCCCATGCGCAAACTCTGGCCGGCCGCCGGTATGATAACGCTGACGTCGCCGGGTTTATCCTCGTCGTCCGCCATGGGTCAAACTTTGAGCCGGGCGGCAAGTGCGGCCGCCTTGGCGCCCAAGTTGCGGCACTCTTCCGGATCGTCGGCCATCGCTTCGCTGGCATCGCCCTCGGGCGCGATCAACGTGGCGCCGAAGGCGTCGCCGTTGGCGCTTCCCTCGACAATCATGCCCTGCGACAGGAAAAAGGCGATGGCGGAGAGAAGCGTCAACTCGTGCCCGCCAGCCAAATGATTGGCGGCGGTGAACGCGGCGCCGACCTTGCCGGCCAGCTTGCCCCGAATCGACCACGTCATATCGACAAAGCGCTTGATCGCCGTCGACATGCCTGCGAAATGGCAGGGCGAGCCGAGAATCAGGCAGTCGCAATCCAGCGCGTCGGTCGGCTTGGCGTTGGACGCCGTCAGCATCAGCACTTCCGCGCCGGCGCCCCGCGCGCCCTCCGCCACCTTGCGCGACATGCGCTCGACCAGACCGTCCTCGTGGCCGTCGAATACGATAAGAATTTTCGGCTTGCTCATGAAATCCTCCTGTTGGAATTGTCACTCAAGAACTCGAGTTCTGCAAATTGGGATTCAACATCGGTACAATAAGAAAAAACAATCCAACTTCGTCATCCCGGCAGTACACCCCCCCAACCGGGACATGAACGAATTAAAGCCGGGACCCAAATTGTTGTCGTACGCTGCAAAACGCTTTTCCTCGTCGCAGCGCATTGGAACGGGTTACAGCAAAGGCTTCTCAACTTGGGTCCCGGCTTTAATTCGTTCGGGGTGCTGCATACGCTCCCCCGCCGGGATGACGGTGTTGGGTTGTTTTTATTTATTGTACCGATGTTGAATCCCGTTTTGAAAAACTACACTCACGGAAACGCCATCACTACATACTTTCGTGTTTTCGCCAATTTCCCGCGAGCCGGGGCCGGGCAGGGGAAAACGGCCACCGCCGGAGTGATTCTTTTCTCTTCGGCAAAGAACTTCGCGGCCGGCCGCCAATCGAGGAAACAACGGGTGAGGCGGCAGCGGACAAACTGTGCGGCAGGCTTGCCCGCCGCGACAATGACGGGCGGTTCGCGGCGTTCGAGAATGATGTCGGAAAAATCGTCGGTCTGCCGCGCCGTCACTTTGCGCTGGCGGATCATTTCCAGCATGGCGATGAAAAAGCCCACCATTTCCTGCCGGTTGGGGGCGCTCGACAGCAGTTTGGAAAAACGGGTCGACTCGATCTGTTTCAAAACCGTTTCTATCTGTTCCACCCGGACGTGGGTCGGGATCTCGGTATAGGTGATGGTGTTGGAGTCGGCCTGCGGCAGCATGCGGATAAGCAGGTTCTGGAACGCCTGCATCAAGTCCATGCTGTCGGCGACCGGAGCGTCCTCCATCAGTTGGAACTCGAATCGGGGCGCGATGCGGGGATAGCGGCGCGCCTGCTCCTCCGCCATTTCGCCCAGCATTTTCGCGGCGTCCTTGAACCGCCGGTACTCGAGAAGCGATTCGACCAGACCGGCCCGGGGATCGAAGTTGTCCTCCTCCTCCTCGGCGTCGCCCGGGTGTTCCTCCGCCGGCATGAGCATGCGGCTTTTGATTTCGAGAAGGCGGGAGGCGAGATCGAGGAATTCCGCCGCCTCGTCGACGTCAACCAGTTCGAGCTTTTCCATTTCCTCCAGGTAGGAGGTGGCGAGTCGCCCTATGTGGATGTCGTAAATATCCATTTCGTCGCGGCGGATGAGATAGAGAAGCAGGTCCAATGGACCGCTGAACGTTCCTGGGATATCGATGGTATTGCGCATGCGCGATGGGGCTCCGGGAGAATTCACGATTCACGATTCACAATTATTCCGGCCGCGACAAACGCACCGATCACTGGTAGGGGCGGCCCTTGTGGCCGCCCGCCTTTCATGAGCGAAGTGGCCGCGGAACAAGGCATTCGTCTGCGAACCGCGGGCGCCCACCAGGGCCGCCCCTACCGGTGATCGGCGCGTTTGTCGCAACCGGAAAACCGAAAATCAAAATGATTTCGGTGTATGACGATTGCGCGGGCGAATTGTACTCCAAAGGCAGCAATGTGTAAATTGTGAATTGTGCATTGTGAATTGTGAATCGAAGTTCAGGCTTTCCTGTTCCGTCTGTCCCTGTTCTCCGACAAGGGTATTATCTTGGTCGCCTCGCCGGGGCGGAGGGGACGAGGGTACGGGGGGCCGGGAGGGGCGGACTGCGCCTTCCGGCGCATAAGCATTTCCTTGCCGCCGGCGCCGCCGCGCAGGCGGAATTTTTCCATCATGGTGCGGAGCGCTTCGGCCTGCCGCAGGAGGGCGATGGCGGCGGAGGCGGTTTCGCTGGCGGTCAGCGTGTTGTGCTGGGTGACGCGGTCGATTTGGCCGAGGCCGTTGGCGATTTGGCTGATGCCTTGCGACTGTTCGTTCGACGATTTGGCGATTTCGCGGAACAGATCGGCGACCTTGGTGGCGTTGGCGACGATTTCGCGGAGGACGGTGTCGGTGTGTTCGGCCAGGGTGGCGCCCTTTTCCAGCTTCTGGACTGTGATTTCCAGCATCTGGGCGGTGGCCTTGGCCGCCTTGGCGCTGCGGCCGGCAAGGCTCCTGACCTCGTCCGCCACGATGGAGAAGCCGCGCCCGTGCCGCCCGGCGCGCGCCGCCTCGACCGCCGCGTTGAGGGCGAGGAGGTTGGTCTGGAAGGCGATATCGTCGATCAGCTTGACCACCGACGCGATTTGCGCGCTGGTTTGCTGCAAATCCTTCATGGCGGAGATCATTTCCGCCACCGCTTCGTAGCCTTTTCCCACCGAGTTGCGGCTGGCGGCGGCCAGCTTGTCCGCCTCGTCGGCGGAGGAGGCGTTGGCCCTGGTTTTTTCGCCGATTTGCGAAATGGAGGCGGAAATCTCCTCGAGGGACGAGGCGGTTTCGATGGCGCCCTGCGACAGCGTCTGGCTCGCGCTGTTGATGGCGCTGGCCCCGTGGGTGACCTGGGTGACGGCGACGTTGACCTGGCCGAGCGCCTCGTTCGTGACATCGACCATGCGCCGCACCGCCTGGCCGAGTTCGTCCTGGCTCGAGCGCATTTCGACGGTCGAGGTGTAGTCGCCGGTGGAGATGGACTTGAACAGCCCGACCTCCCGGCGCTGCGATTCGATCAACTTCTGGATGGCGTTGACCAGGAGGCCGGTTTCGCCCTGTTGCGCAAGGAGATTCGGCTCGACATCCTGCCGGAGGTTTCCGTCCGCGACCTGCGTGATGTACGACACGCCTTTCAATATCGGCTTCGTGATGCGGCCGGACAACAGGAAGCTGAGGATAAGGGCGCCGAGGAACGCGGCGATGACAAAGAATATTTGCCACCTGATGTTGCTTTGCGCCACGCGGAGGGACGAATCGACCGCGTTGACGGCGTGGGACTGGATCATGTCGACCAGTTGGTTCAGCGATTGCGACGCCTCTTCGCGGGAGACGGCGAGTTCGCCGAACGCGAGATCGAACGCCTGGTTGGCGATGCGTTCGAACTGGCGGCCGCCGCGGATGCTTTGGGAAAGGAGCACTTCCTGCTTTTTCAGGATATCGAGAAGCTCCTCCTGCTTCACCGACCATGAATTCCAGTTCTCGCGGAACGTGCGCCAGATTTCGGATTGTTCGCTGGTGAGGGGGAATTTGTCGAACTCGGCCATGGCCTTGTTGGCGGTCTCGGACGCGGCGGACATGGTTTCGTAGGCGCTGTTGCGGAGTTCGACATTGACCAGGTTGCGGATGAGAAGGGTACGCTCGGCCAGCATAATCCGCATTTGCGACTCTTTGATGATATTGATTCGGAGGAGGGCGGGAATGTTGACTTCGCCGATTTGCCGGACCGAGTTTTCGAGTTGGCGGAACGGGATCATGCTGCTGATGCCGGCGGCCAGCGCGATGAGGGAAATGGCCGCGAAGCTGAGGAATAGTTTCGCCTTGATGCTGGCGGTGATTTTTCTGAGAAATCTCATATACTCCCCATTCTGGCTCCAGGGCGCGTCGGGTATTTAATGCAATTATTCATAAATAGGCTTTGGGCTCCTATTTGTCAATAGCTTCTCCCGATCCTCCGCTCGCCGCCGCAGAAAAAAATAAATGGCGAATCTTTAACATTGACACATATGCGGTAAAACTGTTTAATGTCCATATATTTGTTGGGAAGCGCAATCACCCGGGTGCGCTTCTCCATTTTGAACCGGGTAGGACGGAATGCCCGCTTCGGCGGGAAGGTTGTGAATGGAGGTGTGGAGTGGCTACGGGAACAGTGAAGTGGTTCAGTGATCAAAAAGGTTATGGGTTTAT
>JAVBRW010000443.1:0-4685 GCA_031547475.1 Planctomycetota bacterium | reverse complement strand
TCCCCCCGACCGCGTAAAACCGCACGCACACGCCCTGTACCGCTACCCTCCGGACCCCTTCGCAACCGGGGCTTCCGTACGGGAACCGCAAGGGAACCTCTAGAAAATTCCCTTAACCACATCACCAAACTTAGCCGCGTTCACACGCGGGCGATCGCGATTTTTTTTATTTTTTTGTTTTGCGCAACATGTCCCCGAATTCCCCATGGCGCGAAAACGGGGCGGAAAGGGCGACGGGGGTCAGATTTTTTCTTTTACTATGCCGATGAAGTCGCGGGCGTACTGCGGGAGGTAGGCGCCGCGGCGGTAGGCGGCGACAAAGTTGGTTTGCGTGCTGGGATTGCCGACCGAAAATACGGCGGGGGCGCGATCGCCATGAATGTGCCGGAGGTGGGATTCCGACACGAAGGCCAGGCCGTAGCCGTTGGCGGCGAGCTGGACCGACGCGAAAATATTCCGGACCTGCAGGACCGTCTCCGGTTCGATATGGGCGCCGCGAAAAAGCCGATCCGTCGTCTGCCGGTTCCGCTGTTCGGGCAGTTGGAGCAGGAACGTTTCATGCCTCACCCGCTCCAAATCCATCCAGGGGAATTTGCAGCCGGGCCGGGGCACGCCGTGCCTGGCCAAAGGATTGTCGGTCGACATGACGAGGACGAACTCCTCCTCGCTTATGACTTCGGAGCTGAGATCGGGGCTTCGGAGGGGGATGTTGAAAAAAGCGAGATCCACTTCGCCCCGGAGTATCATGACTTCCAAAACATCCGAATTGGCTTCGAATACATTGATCCTGACGCGGGGATACTGTTCGCGGAACGGGGGAAGGGTGGCCGGAAGCATGTAGGTTCCGCGCATGAAGGGGAAGGCGACGTTGAGTTCGCCTATATCCTTGCGGACAATGTCCTGCAATTCCTGATCGAGTTGCTTCTTGATGGCCAGCATTTCCGCCGCGCGCCGGACATAGAGCTCTCCCGCGTAGGTCAGCAGGAATTTGTTGCCCAGCCGGCGAAAAACCGGCTGTCCCAACTGCTTTTCCAGGCTTTGCACAAATTTCGACAGGGTGGGCTGCGTCACGTACAGCTCGTTGGCCGCCTTGGTGACGCTCTGGTGCTTGGCAATGGCGACGATGTAGGAAAGTTCGCGGAAATCCATGGTTCGCCTTTATTCCAGGATTCCTTTAGTATAGTAAATGCACGTACAATTTTCAAGGGAATCGGGCGCGGTTGGCCCGATTCCCTTGAAAACAAGGCCTATATGTAATGATCCTTTTTCGTGTACAGGCATCCCTTCGCCAGGCGGCGCGCGGTCCGGAGCGCCCCGGCCTTTATCTTCCCGTCCGGGGTGGTGCCGATCGGCACGCCCATCACGCCGCCGGGATGGCCGATGCGGAGCATGTCGGCGAAGGGACCGCCGATATTCGCCTTGACCAGGGTGCCTTCGGTCAACGCGGCCACGGCCGTGCACACGGCGCCGGTGAGCGCCATCGCCCGGTGCGGTTTTTGCATGGACATCATGCGCGCGCAAAGATCCATGTCGCCGGCGGCGACGGGTTGCCCGGAAAGGGACGTGTAACCGCGGGGGGGCGATATAATGGTCATTTTGGGAACGCCGGGCGAAAGGGCGGTCGCCTGATCCTTGGGGGCGAACCCGCAGAGCTCGGCGGCCGCCGAGCGCACTTCCTCGAAAAACTGCAGATCGCCCTGGGTGTACTCGTCGGGAAGTTCGCCGCCCGTGTAGCCGGCGTCGGAGGCGACAAGGAACACCAGCGGATTGGCGGCGTCGACAATGCTGATCCGCATGTCCCCGCGCGAGGTGCGGATGGTGTCCACCGCGTTGCCGGTGGGCAGGCGCTTGCCGGTGACGGCGCCCTCGGGATTGATGAAATACATCCTGACGGGCGATCCGGGCGTCGGAACTCCCGGTCTGTAACAGTCGCCGACCGGATCGAAGGCGCCGTCCCTGAGGCTGACCACCCCTTCCAGAAGCTTGTCGGTGTTGGTGTTGCGGAAGCGAACCGCCGCGCTTTCGCCTTCCGCCTTGACCAGGCCCTCGTCGATGGCGAAGGGGACCACGGCGGAGGAGATGTTGCCGCAATTGCCCTTGTAATGGACGCTCGCCTCGGTGATGGTCACCTGGGCGAAGGTGTACTCGATGGCGTATTCGCCGCAGGCCGAAGGTTCGATGATGGCCACCTTGCTGGTGAGCGAATTGGCGCCGCCCAGGCCGTCTATCTGGTTGATGTCCGGGCTGCCCATGGCGTCCAGGAGGAACGCGTCCCAGCGGTCGCGCGGCGGCATGTCTTTCTTGTGGAAGAACAAGGCTTTGCTCGTTCCTCCGCGCATGAGAACAAAAGGAACTTTTATCATGGTGATGTCCTTGAGGCTTGAAAAAATCGAACTTTCACTTCGCCGCCGCCTTCTTCTTCTTGTCCATCATCTTCTTGATCGACGGATAGAACAGGGTCAACGCGGTCAGGAGCAGGAGAATGAGGGAAATGGGACGGGTGAAGAACGAAAGCGGATCGTTGGAGACGAGAATCTGCCTGCGGAAGTTTTCCTCCATCAGCCTCCCGAGCACCATGCCGAGAATCAGCCCGGCCGGCGAATAGTGGTACAGCTTCATGCAGAAGCCGATGACGCCGAAGACGAGCATGACCCAGATGCCAAAGACATCGTTGGTGAGGGCGTAGGAGCCGATGATGGAAAAGAGGACGATGGCGGGGCCGAGGAGGTAATAGGGCAGACGGAGAATGGCGGCGAACAGCTTCACAGCGTAGCGCCCGCCGAGCTGGACGACGAGCGAGGCGATGAACATGGCGAAGAACACCGCGTAGAGAAGAAGCGGCTGCTCCGTCATGAGCCGGGGACCGGGCTGGAGGCCCTGCATGACCAGCGCGGCCAGGATGAAGGCCGAGGTGGGGCTGCCGGGAATGCCCAGAACCAGGGTGGGGATCATGGCGCCGCCGGCGGCGGCGTTGTTGCTTGCCTCGGGGGCGACCACGCCTTCCGGGGCGCCCTTGCCGAATTCTTCCGGATGCTTGGCCGAGCGCACGGCCTCGCCGTAGGCGACGATGGAGGCGATGGAGCCGCCCGCCCCGGGCAGGATGCCGACGAGCGTTCCGATGACCGACGATTTCAGCAGAGTGGTGCGGAGCTGGTACACCTCCTTGAGGGTGACGGTTTCAAGCGAAACCTTTTTATCGACCACGAAGCTTTTGATGTCGGAATCGCAGATCTGTTTCATGACTTCGGCCAGCGCGAAAGCGCCGATCATCACGGGAATGAATTCGATGCCGTTCAGGAGTTCGACCAGATCGAAGGTGAAGCGCGGCACGCCGGTCATCGGATCGAGGCCGATCATGGCGAGAAGAATTCCGAAACAGGCGGAGACAATCGCCTTCGGCGTGCTGTGCGCGCCCAGCCCCGCGATGCAGGCCATGCCCAGTAGGGCCATGGCAAAGTATTCGGCGCTCTGGATTTTCAGCGCCACCAGGGACAGGGGCGGCGAAAGGAGCAGCATGACCAGCGCCGAGAACACGCCGCCGAAGGACGAGGCGGTGATGGCCAGTCCGAGCGCCTTGCCGGCCAAGCCTTTCTGGGCCATGGGGTAGCCGTCGAAGGTGGTCGCCACCGCTTCCGGCGTGCCCGGGGTGTTGAACAGGATGGCGGTGATGGAACCGCCGTAGGCGGAACCGGCGTAAAGGGCGGAAAGCATGGCGATGGACGGAACGCTGTCCATGTAGTAGGTGAAGGGGAGCATCAGGACAATGCCCATCGAGGAACTGATGCCGGGCAGGGCGCCGAAAATGACCCCGAGCATCATTCCGCCCAGAATGAGCAGGAGATTGGTGGGTTGCAGACAGAGGCGCAGGCCGTCCAGCAGCAAAGCGAAGAAATCCATATACTATTCTCCTTCGGCGAACGCGCCTTAGAAAAGCCAATGGCTCAGAATGCGGAACACGCCTTCGCCCCGGGGCAGGGGAACGCTCAGTACTTTGCCGAACAGCAGGACAAAGACGGTGACGGAAACCAGCGCGGCGGCGGCGCTCCGGAGATACGACTTGTTGCCGAGCATGAGCGTGATCGCGAAAAACAGCAGCACGGCGCAGACGTAGAAGCCCAGATAGTCCATGGCAAGGAGGAATGCGACGAGAAGGACGAGCAGAATCATGGTCTTGACGTTGAGCTTGATTTTGCCGGTCGTCGTATCCTGCCGCGCCATGAATTTCTTAATTTCCTTGGCCAAAATGTACAAACAGAGCAGGCCGCCGAGAATGACCACCGCTTCCGGAACCCGCGCGGCGCCGATGGGGTCGACGGAGCGGCCGGTTTCGATGGCGAACGTACCGTGCAGGAAAACGCCGAATATCGCCAGCATCGCCAGTGTGAATAAAATTTCACCCATTGTTTTTTCCTTTTGAAACAAAACCCCTGTCGCACGCGAAGCATTGGCTTCAACGGCGTTGGAGGAATGGAAACGACGGTGTTGCGGTGTTTTTTCTTATTTCTGGAGTTTTGCAAATTCGCAATTGAACCGATCGGTACAGTCCCGTAGCGCAGGTTTTGCCCGCTGGACCCCGGCACCCCAAACCGTTTTTAGCCCCGGTCAAAGCGCGCACGCCCGGGTGACGTTTTTGGGGGTGTGGGGGGGGGGGGGGGGGGGGGGGTGGGGGGGGGGAGGGACGGAGA
>JAVBRW010000356.1:0-25544 GCA_031547475.1 Planctomycetota bacterium | reverse complement strand
TCGTCCCGTCCGAGTTTTGCCGCCGGCTTCCTTCACACACCGCGTTACCGCGACGCATTTGCCTTGGGCTAGCGATTCCGTTTCACCACGGCTCGCAGAGGACTTTAACCTCATTAGACGTACGCCGTGCCCGGCGTACATTGAAAAGAGGGCGGCCACAAGGGCCGCCCCTACCAGGAATCGAAGCCTTTGCCTTGAATTGAGAAACGAAATCCAAAATCGCTTTGCTGCAACTCTCGCTTCCAAATTTCCACCAGTGCCCTGTATTTGTCATCGCCACTCACCGGCATTGGATTCTCTTCATCAAAGCGGCGCTTCGCGGCGGAGCGCTTCAGGAATGGCGTACAGGAGGAAATCATGGGCAAAAGATTTGTAACCGGTCTCTTGGTTGGATTGGTCGCGCTGAGCGCGGGCATTTCTCTTCATGCGGGCGATACCGTCACCTTTGGCGTGGTCGCACCCCTGAGCGGCAACAACATCATGGTCGGAAGTTTCGTCAAGAACGGCGCGCTGTTGGCACAGAAGCACATAAACGAGCGCGGCGGCATTCTCGGCAAGCGGCTGGAATTGGTTTTCGAGGACGAGATCGACAATCTGCAGGCATCGGTCAACGCCATGACCAAGATCATGAACTACCCCGAAGTGGTGGCGTTCTTCGGATCGACCTATTCGGCCTTCTGCATCGCCGCTTCCCCCATCGTCAAGGAAAAGCGCATCCCCATGCTTTCCGGCGGCTCTTCCGCCAACATTCCGAAGGAGAACAACGAGTTCATCTGGCAGGCGCGCATGACCGACGACAATGTCGGCGTCCTTATCGCCAAGGCGGCGGTCGAAGTCCTGGGCATGAAGAATCCGGCCCTTATCTATGTGGCCGAATCCTACGGCACCGGCCTTCGCGATCAGATTGCCGGCCACCTGGAAAAGATGGGGTACAAGGTCGACGAAAAGAACATTTACGCCCACAACCCCGACGACAAGCAGTTTAACCCCATCATCAGCCAGATCATGCATTCCGGCGTCGACGGCATCATCACCATGACCCACCAGATGCCCTCCGCCATCCTGTGCATGCAGATAGACGCCGCCGGCGTCGACCTGCCGCTCATGGGCGCCAGCGCCATCGCCTCCGTCGTCTGCCGCGAAACCGCCAAAGAGGCCGCCGACGGCTGGTACAGCGTGGGCGCCTGGCCGTCGGAAATCGACTCGCCGACCGGCAAGGCCTTCGTCGAAGCCTACCGCGCCGAATACGTCTCCAAAGGGCTTCCCGATTCGGATCTGCCGTCGGTCAGCGCCTACGACTCCATCATGCTGTTCGCCGAAGCCTGCCGGCTGGCCGGCACCACCGAGGACTCGATCGCCATCAACGAAGGTTTCAAGAAAATCAGGGCCTATCCCGGCGTCATGTCCACCTACACCCCCGACGCGAAGCGCTGCTTCTCCACCAGCCAGTTCCTGACCCTGAACGACAACGGCAAAGCACTGGTCAAGGACACCATCTACATCCGCGAACCTTAACCCCTATACATCCATCCGGACAGGAGAGTGAAATGCATTTGAAGGAAAAGCTGTTGTCGGGACAAAAAATCGCCGGAACCATGTTTCGCCTGATCCGCAATCCGGCCGTCGGCTATCTCGCCAGAAACGCCGGGCTCGACTTTTTCATGCTGGATTGCGAACACGGCCAGTACGATTTCCAGACCCTCCACGACATTTACATCACCGCCAATGCGCTCGGGGTGGGGGGATTCATCCGCGTGCCCTGCGGCAGGCGGGAATACATTTCGCGGGCGCTGGACGCCGGCGCCATCGGCGTCATGGTCCCGATGACGGAGTCGCGGGAACAGGCGGAAACGCTGGTGAAGTATTCCAAATACCAGCCGCTGGGAGAGCGCGGCTTCAACGGCGTCGGCCCCCACACCGACTATCGCGGCGGCAAGCATGCCGAAATCATGAAGCAGGCGAACGAGCGGGTGATCGCCATCGCCCAAATCGAAACCAGGCTGGCCATCGAAAACGCCGAGGACATCGCAGCGGTCGAAGGCATCGACGTCCTGCTGGTGGGGCCGAACGATCTGTCCATCGCGCTGGGCATCCCCGGCGACATGACGAATCCCATCGAGCTGGAAGCCATAGCCAAGGTGGCGAAAGCCTGCAAAAAGCACGGGAAAGCCATGGGCCTGCACGCAACCGCGCCGCTTCTGGAAAAGTTCGGCAAGGATTTGAGCGTGGTCATGAACCTGTCGGACAACGATTTCCTGATGCAGGGGTTCGCCGGCGTCCGTAAGCTGTGCGATTCGTTGTGAATGTTCACTGCGAGACCGACCAGGGCGAGGGAACGGGGGCATTTCGCCATTGTCGGCGAAATGCCCCGAATATCGGAAGGAGTGCCGCAATGCGTCAGAAAATACTCATCACCTTCTGGGTGCCGCCGGAGGTGCTCGAAGTGGTGCAGCGCGATTTCGAGGTGATAGGCCCGCCGGAGGAAACCACCGGCGTTTTCACTTTCGACGAGGTGACGCGGCTGCTTCCCGAAGTCGACGGCGCCATGGTGGCGATGGAGCCGTTCGACCAATCGGTGATCGACCTGGGGACGCGGCTCAAGGTGATCGGCCGCTTCGGCGTCGGCTGCGATTCGGTGGACTGCGAATACGCCGGCCGGAAAGGCATCGCCGTGGTCAACACCCCGAACGCCGTCACCCAGCCGACGGCGGAAATGACCATCGCCCTCATGCTCGCCGCCGGCCGGCGCGTGGTCTGGCTGGACCGGGAGACGCGGGCGCGGAAGCAATGTTTCCGCCCGCCGAACTATGACGGCGTTCCCGCCAGCCTGTACGGAAAGACCCTGGGAATCATCGGCTACGGCCGCATCGGAAAAGCGGTGGCGCACAAGGCGTTCGGGTTGGGAATGCGGATACTCTATTCCGACGTTGTCCCCGCCCCGGCCGAAATCGCCTGCGCCGTCGGGGCGGTCCGGGTCGGGACGGACGAGCTGCTGCGGACCGCCGACTTCGTATCGCTCCACTGCCCGTACGTTCCGGAAAACCACCATCTCATCAACGCCGACACGCTGGCGACGATGAAGCCGACGGCGATTCTGATCAATGCCGCCCGGGGCAAAATGGTGGAGGAAGCCGCCCTGATCCGGGCGCTTCGGAATAAAACCATCAAGGGCGCGGCTCTCGATGTTTTTGAATTCGAGCCGAAAATCAGCCAGGAATTGCTGGCCATGGACAATGTGGTCGTCACCCCCCATGTTGCCTCGTGGAGCTACGACGCCCGAGTGGCGATGGCGCTGGAATCGCTTGACGGTATAATGGCGATCTTGCGGGGACAAACCCCGACGAACCTGTTCAACGGGGATTGCCTGGCGAAAACGTTTTAGAAACGGCCGCACTGGAGATACGCCATGAAAGATATCACCCTGATGACGGCGCACGAGGTCGCCGGTCTTTTTCGGAACAGGCAATTGTCGCCTGCCGAACTGATCGAGGAAATACTGAAAAAGAACGACCGGCTGAAGGAAACCCTCAACGCCTACGTTACCGTTTTTCCGGACAGGGCCAGGGCGGCGGCGGCGCAGGCGCAGGAGCGGCTGGACAAGGGAGGCGCCGGGCCGCTGTGCGGCATTCCGGTCGCGCTCAAGGATTTGTTCTACACCAAGGGCGTGCTGACCGCCGCCGGGTCGGCGATTTTCGCCGACTTCGTTCCCGAATACGATGGCACAGTCACCAAACGCTTGTGCGAGGCAGGGACGGTGCTTCTCGGCAAGACAAACACGCATGAACTTGCGCTCGGCCCCACCGGCGATGTATCGCATTTCGGCCCCATGCACAACCCCTGGGACCCCGGGCGCATCACCGGCGGCTCCAGCGGCGGCTCGACGGCGGCGGTCGGAGCCGGCCTGGGCTGCATCGCCATGGGCACGGATACCGGCGGCTCCATACGCACCCCTTCCGGACTGTGCGGCACGGTGGGATTCAAGCCCACGTATGGCATGGTGAGCCTGTACGGCGTTCTTCCCCTCAGCTTCACCCTCGATCACGCCGGCCCGATAACGCGAAGCGTTCTCGATGCGGCCATGGCCATGGATGCCCTCACCGGCTACGATCCGCTCGACACCTGCCCGAACCCCTATAGAGGCGGGCCGACCAATTATTACGAGACGGTGCGCGGGACGAAGCGGCTCGACGGCGTGATAATCGGCGTTCCGGGGGTCGATTTTTTCGCGCATGTCGACATTCCCGTCGAGTCGCGCTTCCGGGACGGCCTCCGCGCCCTGGAGCGCCTGGGCGCAACCATTCGCGATGTGTCGTTGCCCGACCCCAAGCTGCTTTTCGAGGTCTCGACGCTTATCATGCATTCCGAAGGGGCCTGGGTTTACCGGGACCGTTTGGCAGCGAATCCGGAAGGCTTCCTTCCCGAGTTGCGCGCCCGCTTCGAGCGCGGCCTGTCCCATACGGCGGTCGAATATATCGAGGCGCAAAAGAACCGCGCCCTCATCACTGCGCAATGGAACGAATTGATGAAGTCGGTCAACGTCGTCGCCATGCCCACCGTTCCGGTCGAGGCAAGCCCGCTTGGCGCTAGAACCGTTGTGTCGAAAGGCAAAGAGGAATCGGTGGCGTCCATCGTTCCCCGCCACATGCGCTATGCCAATGTGACCGGCTCCCCTGCCCTAAGCGTGCCCTGCGGCCTCACCCCGCGCCGCCTTCCCGCCGGCCTGATGCTGGTCGGCAGGCCGAACGGCGACGAGGAAGTGCTGAAAATCGGCTACGCGTTCGAGCGGGAAATGCCGTTCGAATTTCCTGTGTTGTGAGCCGCTCAGCCAAGCCCCCGCATGTCCGCCCGGCACCGCGCATAGGCGTCCTCGACCAGTTTCTTCTGCGCGTCGGTCAGCGGCAGGAAGGGCGGGCGGCAATCGCCGGCCGGCACGCCCTGCAGGGACAGGACATGTTTGACGCAGGCGAAAAAGCTGCCGGTGTTCAGCAGCGCATCGATCAGGCTGTTCAAAACGTTCTGCACCTTGAGCGCCGCCGCGTTGTCGCCGGCCTTGAGGCAGGTTGACATTTTGACGAACAGTTCGGGGAACGCGTTGACGGTGGTGCCGATGCAGCCGCCGGCGCCCATGAGCTGCGCGCCGCAGAACACCTCGTCGTAGCCCGACAGGACGACACCGTCCGGATTGGCGCAGCGCAGGCGCTCGAGCTCGAACAGGTTGTGGGAGGTGTGCTTCACGCCCGCCACGCCGCCGGTGGCCAGCAGGTCGCGGTAGAACTGGACGTCGAGGCTGACGCCGGTGAAGGCGGGGATATTGTACAGGAACATTTTCAGCCCCGACGCCTCCATCAGGCTCGTGTAATAGGCGAACGTTTCCGCCCGCGTGTATTTGCAATAGAAGGGCGGTATGGCGGAGATGGCGTCGCAACCGCACTGCCCCGCGTGTTTGGCCAATTCGCGGGCGTCCATCGCGTTCATGGCGCCGACGTGGACGATGGCCGCCTTGCCGGCCGCTTCTTCGCGGACCGTTTCCACAATCCGTTTCCGCTCGGCGACGGTGAGGGCGAACAGCTCGCCCGATGTGCCGCACAGATAGAAACCGCGCACATCCGTGGCCGCCAGCCTGCGCGCCAGCAGGCGGAGGCTGTCGTAATCGAGGCTGGAATCGTTGCGGAACGGCGTCATCAGCGCCGGGTAAATGCCGTGCAAACCCATGGGAAATCCTTTCATTTTCGGTATATCAATGCGACTTGTCGCGGCCCAGATAAAATGATTTCAGATCCTTGTGTTCCAATAATTCCTTCGCCCCGCCCTCGAACACGATCCTGCCGTCCTTCAGAATGTAGGCGTAGTCCGAATATTTCAGCGCCATGCGGACGTTCTGCTCGACCAGGAGAATAGTGAGGCCGCCGCGATGGATTTCGGAAATTTTGGCGAAAATGTCCTCGGTCAGCTTCGGCGACAGCGCCGCCGACGGTTCGTCGAGGATGAGGAGCCGGGGCCGGCTCATCAGCCCCCGGGCGACGGCCAGCATCTGCTGCTCGCCGCCGCTCAGCAGGCCGGACGCCTGGTTGCGCTTTTCCCGCAGGCGCGGAAAAATGCCGTAGACCCGCTCCATGTCGGACTGGATGACATCCTTGTCATCGATGACGAAGGCGCCCAGCATGAGGTTTTCCGCTATGGTAAGGGACGGAAACACGTCCTTCCCCTGCGTCACGTGGGCAATGCCTTCGCGGACGATGTTGTGCGGCTTGACCCGGGCGATGGATTTGCCGGCCAGCTTGACGTCGCCGGTCATGACCGGCACCAGGCCGGACACGACCTTGAGAATGGTCGATTTGCCGCAGCCGTTGCCGCCGAGGATGGAGGTGAAGCTGCCTTCGCGGACCATGAAATTGACGCCGTGCAGCACTTTCATTTTGCCGTAGCCGGCCACCAGGTCGGAAATTCGCAGCATCGTTTATTCTCCGCTTCCCAGATAGGCCTCGACGACCCGGGGATCGTCCTTGACGGCGGCGGGCGCCCCTTCGGCAATCTTGCTGCCGTAGTCCAGGACGGTCAGGATGTCCGACACCTGCATGACCACGTCCATGATGTGCTCGATTATCAAAATCGATGTTTTCAGCTCGTCCCGCATGTAGACGATGAGCTCGACCAGGCGGTCGACCGCCACCGGATCGAGGCCGGCTGCCGGCTCGTCCAACATGATCATTTTCGGCTTCGATATCATGGCCTGCCCAAGCTGGATCATGCGGCGCTGGCCGATGGACAGATCGGACGCCTGCGCTTTCGCCTTGTGATCGAGGCGGATCACCTTGAGAATGTCCATCGCCCGTTCCTCGCGCTCCCGCTCCCGCCTGCGCGTGCCGGGAAGTCGGAGCAATGTGGCGGCGAAACCGGTGCGTTCGTCGACCGACAGGCCGAGCATGAGGTTTTCCAATACCGACATGCCGTTGAACACGCGCATGAGCTGGAAAGTGCGGGCAATCCCCCGCCGAGCCACCTGGTACGGTTCCAGCCCGTTGATGCGCTCGCCCAGGAAGGAAATGCTGCCGGCGTTGGGAGGATAGATGCCGTTGATGGCGTTGAACAGCGTCGTTTTCCCCGAACCGTTAGGCCCGATGACGCCGTGGACGCTGTGCTCCCGGACGCTCAGCGACACCGAATTCAGCGCGACCACGCCGCCGAAGCGGAGCGTGATATCCTTGACTTCAAGCATCGGGTTCGCCCTCCGCCGTCGCCGGGCCGCGGATGAGCCGGGCCAGGTTCTGCATGAATCCGCTCACGCCCCGGTTGAAGAACAGGACGATCAGGATCATCATGATGCCGAACGCCACCATCTGGTATTGCACGAACTGGCGGGTCATTTCGAAAAACACCGTCACCACCACGCCGCCGATGAGGCCGCCCCATTTGAAGCCGAGGCCGCCGAGCACGATCATCAGGAGGAAATTGGTCTGGATCACCTGGGTGAATATGCTCGGGTTGACATAGCCGGTGTAATGCGCGTACAGGCTGCCGGCCAGCCCGGCGTAGCAGGCGCAGACGCAGAAGGCGGTCAGCTTGACCATCTTGACGTTGACGCCGACGACGTTGGCGGCGAGCGGGTCGTCGCGGACGGCGCGGAATTTCCGGCCCAGCGCCGATTCTATGAGGTTGTGGTTGACCAGAAGTCCGGCAAGCACCAGCCCGTAGACGATGAAGTAGAAGTGCTCGGCCGAGTACAGTTGTTTCCCGAACAGTGCCGGCGCCGGAATGCCGGCGATGCCCATGGCTTCGCCGAGGTAGACCGAGTTGTTGAAGGTGATGCGGACCGATTCGGCGAAGCCCATGGTGACGAGGGCGAGGTACGGCCCCTCGACCCGGAGCGAAGGAAAGCCGACGATGAAGCCGAACAGCGCGGTGGCGAGGACGGACAGCGGCATGGCCAGCCAGACGTCGACGCCGAAATTCCTGGCCATGACGGCCGAGGCGTAGGCGCCGATGGCGAACAGGCCGTACTGGCCCATGTTGATTTGCCCGGTATAGCCGGTCAGCAGGTTGAGGCCGACGGCCAGCAGGACGTTGATGCCGATCATCACGCACATATGGACGAAATACTGGTTGGGCAGGTAACGCGGCAGGAAAAGAAACCCCGCGCACACCGCCGCCAGCGCGATTTTCTTGATCATGGTCACGCCTTTTGCTTGACCCGGAAGCTGAACAGCCCGCCGGGCCTGATCATCAGCATGATGATCATGATGATGAAGCCGATCATGTCTTTGTGGCCGGTGGAAATGAAGCCGGCGCCGAGGCTCTCGGCGACGCCGAGGATAAGCCCGCCGAAGATGGATCCGGCGACGTTGCCGAACCCGCCGATGATGGCGGCGCAGAACGCCTTCTGCAGAATGACCAGCCCCATGTTGTATTGGACGAAAGTGATGGGCGCGATAAGGATGCCGGCCGCCGCCGTCAGCGCCGCCGCCAGGCCGAAGGTGACGGACATGGTGCGGTTGACGTTGACGCCCATCAGGGACGACACCGGCTTGTTGTACGACACCGCCAGCACCGCCAGGCCCATTCGCGTCTTTTTGAAAAAGACGGCGAGCGCGATCATCAGGATGGTCGCCACCACGAGAATGAGCATGTATACGGGCTGGAGCATGATGGAGCCGAGAGCTATGGGCGGGCCGAGATCGAGGACGAATGGTTTCGGCATCGGGTTCCAGATAATCCAGTAGAGATTTTGCAGAACGGTCGAGACGCCGAAACCGGCGACCATGAAGGTTATGCCCCGGACGGTGAAGCCGCCGCCGAATTTGAGGATGGAATTGTAAATGGCGCGCTGGATGAGGACGGACACCATGACGGCAAGGAGGACCGCCAACACGCACGCCAGCGGCATGCCGAGCTTGTAATCGGTCGACAGGACGAGGCAGAAGAACGCGCCCATGGTCAGGATTTCGCCCTGCGCGAAATGCACGATGTCGAGGCCGGCGTAGATGATGGAAATGGACAGCGCCACCAGCCCGTAGAGGGCGCCGATGGCGAGGCCGGTTATCACCAGGTCGAGTAGATGCGTGACCATGCGGAATCCTTGGCAGTTCCTCCGGCATGGCGGTCGGCGAATCGACCGCCATGCCGAAAAATCGGTTTAAAACCGGTCAGTTCGTTTTCCGCCCATTCACTCCGCCGCTTTCAGCAGCTTGAAAGTGCCGTCGGCGTTCAGTTGCCAGACCGAGGACTGTTTCATGCCGTCGCGGTCTTCGGGGGTCGGCTTGGGGCCGAACGAGCACACGCCGGACAGGCCCTGGTAGTTCTTGATGGTGCCGAGGGCGTCGCGGATGTTTTCGCGATCCTTGGCGAGGGAGGCGGGCGTGTTCTTGATGTCCGCTTTCGCCAGTGCCATGGCGATGATCTGCACAGTGTCGTAGGCCTGGGCATGGTTGTGATCCGGGGGCGACTTGAGCACCGGCTTGTACGCTTCGACGAATTTCCGGATGCGCGCATCGGGATTGTTCGGGCTGAAGGTGGTGACGAAGATGGAGCCGGCGGCCGCGTTGCCGGCGGTGGCGAAGTACTCGTTCGACGACATGGACGAGAAGCCGCCCTTGACGATGTCGCGGGACAAGCCGACATCGTAGGCCTGGGAAATCGCCCTGGCCATCTCGACCTCGTGGCCGGCCATGACCACCGCCTCCGGATTGGCTTCCTTCACCTTGAGCATCTGCGACTTGAAGTCGATGTCGCCGAGGCTGAACTTCTCGACCAGCGCGGTCTTGATGTTCCACTTCGCTTCGAGCCTATCCATGAAATCCTTGGATTGGCCGACGCCGAGGGCTTCGGTCTCGTAGACGACGGCGAATTTCTTCAGGCCGCGTTCGCCGGCGAGGTAGTCGGCCAGCGTGTGGGCGTGGTACACGTCGGCCACGGCCATGCGGAAGAACCATTCGCTGTTCTGGTGGGTGAGCTTGGTGTTGCTGGCCTGCGGCGTGATGAGGACGCAGCGGCCGCGATCGCCCAGGCCGATGGTGGCGAGGGCCGAGCTGGAGGTGGTGGGGCCGACGACCAGAAGCACGTTGTCGTTGTGGATGAGCCGGTTGATGGCGTCGGTGGCGGTGGCGGGGCTGCTGGCTTCGTCGTAGACGATGAGGGAGACGTTCCGCCCGTTGATGCCGCCCGCCTTGTTGATGTCGTCGAACGCCTTCTCGACCGTTTGTCTCAGCTTGTAGCCGAGCTCGCCGGTGATGCGGAGGCAGACGCCAATTTTCAATTCCTCCGCCGCCCGCGCCGTCTGGCCGCCCGCGGCGAACAGGCACACGGCAAACGCCAGACCCAGAACCACTTTTATCGCTGCACTTCGCCTCATTGCAATCCCTCCCTTGAATACCTGCCGCCGGAAGAACAATACCCCGGCCGCGAACGCGCGGCCGGGGTTCAACGCCCTACTTTCCCGCGCGGTGCTTTTCCAGAAATTCGATATAGCTGTCGATCATTTTGCCGTCCACCTGGGTGCGGAGGAACTTTTCGCAGGGCGGGCGGATGGTGTCGTGCCACAACTTCTTTTCCTCCGGAGTCGGAACATAAACCTTCATTCCCGATTCGCCGAGGCGCTTGGTCAGCTCGGCCTCGAGGCGCTCCACCACCTTTTTGGATTCGGCCATGGCGGCGGCATGGGCCTCGTCCACCGCCGACTTCAACTCGGCCGGCAGCTTGTTGTAGAACGGGGCGTTGATGACAAAGGTCAGAATGCCGGGGACGTGCTCGTCGAGAATCAGGTTGTCCTGCACTTCGTAGGTTTTGTCCTGCCAGATGCTCAGAACCGCGTTCTCGTGCCCGTCGACCACGCCGTTCTTCATGGCGGTGTACATTTCCGAACCAGCCAGGACGATCGGGTTGGCGGACAGCGCTTCGACCATTTTGATGTACATGGGGCTGTTCATGACGCGGATGGAAAGACCCTTCATATCGGCGGGAACCTTGAGCGGCCTGCCCTTGGTGGTGAAATCGCGGAAGCCTTTGCACAGACCGCCGAGGATTTTGAAGTTCGCCGCCTTCTCGAGATCGGCGAACACCTTTTCCTTCGCCCAGTCGCTGTTGAACATGTAGACGGCCTCGTCCTTGTTTTCCAGCATGCCGGGCAGGCTGAAAATCATGGTGCTGCGGTTGTACGGAGCCCAGAGGGCTATCTCGTACTGGCCCATTTCCACCGAGCCGGCCGAGATGGCGCCCACCGTGTCGCTGGCGCTCCCGAGTGCGTCGGACTGGTACAGTTCCACCGCGATGCGCCCTTTGGACTTGTCCTCGAGCGTTTTCTTGAAAACGGTGGCGTACATGATTTCCATCGAGGCTTCCGGCGCCAGGTTGCCGGGGGAATACCCCATCTTGATCGTGTGTTCCGCGCCGGCCCGGGCGGCGCCGTGGGCGAAAGCGAACAGGCACAGGCCCAGCAGGGCGGCGACGAATTTTCTTCCCATCATGTTGCTGTCTCCTTTTTCAAAATGTTGCGGACACTCCACTGCGACGACGATTCCGACGATAATTTCCGCGCGGGCGTCCGCGCCCGCGCGACATTGAAAAGCTTCCTAAAACTTCAGGTTGGGAAGGAACGTGATTATCCGGGGAACATAGGTGATGATGATCAGCGTGCCTACCGCCACAATCACGAAAGGAACAATCGACCGGTACAGGACGGACAGCCCGATTTTGCCGACATTCGATATGACGAAAAGGATCATCCCCACCGGCGGCGTGATGTTGCCGATCATCAGGTTGACGCAGACGACGATGCCGAAATGGATTTCGTCTATGCCGTATTGGCGCGCGATGGGCAGGAGAATGGGGACCATGAGCAGAAGCGCGGGGGCTCCGTCCAGAAGCATGCCGACTATCAGGAGGAGGATGTTCATGAACATGAGGAAGGTGTAGGGGGACGAGATGTATTCGAGGCAGAAGGCGACCATTTTCGGCGTGATCTGGAGCGTGGTGATAGCCCAGCCCATGGCTGTCGAAATGGCGATGATGAACAGCACGTTGGCGGTCGCCTTGGCCGAGCGGATGCAACAGCGGGCGAACGATTTCACCGTCAGGTTTCTCTTCAGCGCGGCGACAATGACGGCGTAGACGACGGCGATGGCGCTGGACTCGGTGGCGGTGCAGATCCCGAACGATATGGTGCAGATGATGATGAGGGGAAGGATAAGGGCCGGCAGCGTCTCCCACGTGCATCGCATGATGTAGGAAAGGGTGGGCGGTTTTGGGTTGTAGGGGTAGTTTCGCCGAATCGCCACGAAGTAGGAGTAAACCATATACATGACACCCAGAAGAACGCCCGGGAACACTCCGCCGAGGAACATTTTGCCGATGGATACGGTGCCAACGCAGGTGGCGTAGATGATCATGATGTTGGAGGGCGGAATGATGGGGCCGATGATGGCCGAGGCGGCGGTGACGGCGCAGGAGAAATCCTTGGGGTAGCCGCCGCGCCGCATCATTTCGATTTCAATCGGGCCGAGTCCGGAGGCGTCGGCGATGGCGGATCCGGATATGCCGGCGAACAGCATGCTGCCGAGGATGTTCACGTGGGCGAGCCCGCCCCGGATATGGCCGACGAGGCTTTCGCAGAACCGGACGATGCTGCCGGTGATGCCGCCCACCGACATGACGTCGGCCGCCAGGATGAAGAGGAGAATGCACATGAATGTGTAGACATCGATCCCCGAGTACATTTTTTGCGGAATAATGGAGTAGTCGCCCTTCAGGAGGGCGAAGCTGATGGCGGTCAGCGAGCCGATGGCGAAACACACCGGCGTCCCGATCAGCATGATGACGATAAACAATACCAGTATCAACAACGCCATATTTTTCTCCGACAGCCTTGTCCGGCGGCTGGCGCCGGCACATTCCTACACGTTGGGGACTTCGTCCTCGATGCTGGCGGCCGGCTCCTCGTGCCCGGGGAAATTGCGCCTGCTTCCGCCCTTGAACGGCTCGAGTTCGCCCGCCAGCACGCCGACCAGATCGGTCAGCCATTCGAGCGCCATGAGAAAGGTGCCGATGACAGGCGGCGCGTAGAGGATTCGCCCGGGTATATCCAGTATGGGGCTGGACATGGGCGCCCGCAGGTTCATGATCCGTATTCCGTAATAGATGCCGATATACAGGACGACGAGCATGAGCGCGCGGGTGAGGAGGTAGAGAAACATTTTGCCGCCCCTGCCCAATCGCTCGTAGATCAAGTCCACCTGCGCCATCGACCCCTCCCGGACACAGATGCCGATGGTCAGGTAGGTGATGTTGATCATGAGCCAGCGCGACAGTTCGTCGGTGAAGCTGAAGGAATAGTCGGAAATCTTGACGATGATGTAACGGTTGATTACCTGGAGGAACACCGTCGCCGTGCAGGCGATCACCAACAAAACGACGAGCCAGGTAAGCAATTTGCACACGACATTGGATATGCCGTTCAACCCGGAATACATTTTTCTCAACATGTTGGCGCCCTCCTGTTCGCACCTTGCTTCCCGGCGCTCCTTCAGCTTCCCGCCCGGGGGAGGCAAATGAAATTGGCGAACCTGTATAGCGGGTGATCGGTGGCGGGGCCGGCCAGGCAGACGCCATAGCCGGCAAGCCGGCCGTTTTCCAGCCTCTCGCCGATCGCGGCCGTATCCACAAACGACTCGTCGGAGACGTTGACGATGATTCCCCCTTCCGCCATCGAGTCCAGGGCGGCGGCGGCGAGGACCGGCTGGCCGTTGCAGTTTCCCTTCAGATGGATCGAAAGGTAATGGCTTTCCCGGATCAGTTCGTCCAGCCCGACCAGGCGCACGCCGAGCCTTTCCGCCGCCTTCGAGTCCGGAACGGATGCGGAGGCGAGACACTTGAGGCCGAACCCGCCGAGCATGCCGGCCAGGCATTGGGCGGCCGGACCGAAGCCCAGCAGGCCCAACGTCCGGCCCGGCAGCTCATGAAAAACGGTGCGGACCCATTTGCCGGTTTTCGTGGTGTCGCTGAGGCGCGGTATTTCCCGGGCCAGACACATGAGAAGCGCGAGCGCCGTCTCCGCCTCCGTCCGGGCCGATGTGTTTTCCATGGCGATTCCCTTTCCTGTTTCAGGCCTGCCGGTTCTTCGGCTCCCGGCCGGCGAAAACATCGGTGACGATGGTGGCGGTGGCCAAACCGTTGGCCTGCATGTTCTCGTAGGCGTCGCCGGCGATATGCGGCGTACAGACGTAGTTTTCGAAGCGGAACAGCGCCGTATCGGCCGGAGGCGGCTCGACCTCGAAGACGTCGGAGGCCATGCCGGCGATCTTGCCGCTCGCCAGCGCGCGGCAGACCGCCGCCTCGTCCACCACCATCCCTCTCGCCGTGTTGACGACATAGACGCCGTCCTTCATCATCGCGATGGTGTCGTCGTTGACGAGGTGGTGCGTTTCCTTCATGTACGGCACATGGATGAACAGGTAGTCGCTTTCGCGGATGACCGTCTCCATGTCGGCCATGCGCACGCCCAGCGCCGCCGCCGCCTCGGGATTGGGGAATTTGTCGTACGCCGACACCTCGAGGCCCATGCCCGCCAGCTTGGCCGCCACCTTCTTGCCGATGGCGCCGAACCCCAAAAGCCCGGCCTTGCGGCCGGCATAGCCGGGGCAAGAGGCTTCCGGCCACTCGCCCCGACGAAGCGCCGCCGATAGTTGGGGAACGCGTTTCGTTATTCCCAAAAACAGGGCGAGCGTCTGCTCCGATACCGTATTGGCGTTGAGGCCGGCGCAGTTGGCCACCACCACGCCGTGCCGCCTGGCCGCCGCCAGGTCGAAGTTGTTCAGCCCCACTCCGAACTTGGCGATGACCTTGAGCCTCGGCGCCGCCTGGAAGGATGCCTCGTTCCATTCCTCGTTGTCGGCGATGACGGCGTCCACATCCTTGATCGCCCGGTGCAGTTCAGCCGGCTGGAAAATGCGGCCGTGAGGGTTGAACGACACCTCGAATCCGGCGGCAAGCAGGTGGTTCCAGCCGTCGACGCAGTATTTTTCGTAATTGACCAGGCAGACAAGCACTTTTTTCACAATGGATCTCCCTTTGGTCAAAATCCGTCACCAGGCCGTCCAGCCGCCGTCAACGACCAGTTGCGTGCCGGTCATGTAGACCGACGCGTCGGCCAGCAGGAACACGACGGCGCCGTTGTATTCGTTCGCCCTCGCCATCCTGCCGATGGGCATGCGGGCGGTGTAGTTCTTGACGAATTCCGCGTCCTGGGTGTCGCGGCCGACGCCGGAGGGAACGAGCAGGTTGACGCGGACGCCCTTCTTGGCCCAATAGGTGCCGAGATAGTGGGTCAGGTTGGTCAGGCCCGATTTCGAGGCGGAATAGGCGACCGGCTTGATGAAGGGGATGCCGGTCTTTTCCTTCTTGTAGGCGTAGATGTCCTGGATGGGCGACAGCAGGCCGTAGATCGATCCGACGTTGACGATCGATCCCCTGCCCGCCTCGGCCATGGCGCCGCCGAACACCTGGCAGGTCAGGAAGGTGCCGGTCAGGTTGACCTCCACCACTTCCCGCCACACCTCCTCCGGGAAGAATTCGAACGGCCCGCTCACCTCCGGCGGCGCGCTCGGCTGGGTGTCGATGCCGGCGTTGTTCACCAGCCCGTGCGGCACGCCCCAGCGCTCCTTGATGGCGGCGAGGGCGGCCTGCAGTTCCTTCTTCTTCGTGATGTCGGCCTTGAACAGATCGAAACGGTCGCTTGCCACCGGGAAGCGATCGGCGATGGCCGCCTTGTCCGGAAGCTTCCGGTTCAGGACCGCCACCTTGGCGCCCCTGCCGTGGAGCTCGTTCACGAACTCCCTGCCGATTTGCCCGAGGCCGCCCGTCACCACGATTACCCTGTCTTTGAGATCGAACAATTTATCCATGCGTGTCGCCTTTGCGAATAGGGGTTGTTTATGGTCAGATTACCTTGGCCTTCTCCGCCGCTTCCATGATGGCGGCGCAGGCGCGGTTGAGGTTCAGCATGTCGCTGCCCATGATCAGCATGTCGACGCCGGCGTCGAGGGCGGCCTTCAGGCTGTCGGCGGTGGGCGGGATGACCGGCGCCATGACCTTGATGCCGCGCTTGTGGGACTTTTCGACGATTTCCTTGAGCGCCTTCTGGATCTCCGGCTCGGCCAGGTTGTAGAAGGTTTTCATGCATTTCGACAGCGCGTAGTCGGCCGGGCCGAAGTTGATGACGTCGATGCCGGGAACGTCGAGGATGGCGTCGATGTTGTCCATGAACTCGAAATCCTCGGCCATCGGGATGACCAGGCAGTCGTCGGCCGCCTTCAGGTAGTCGTCGTAGTTGAAGCCCCTGGCCGCGAACGTGGCGGCGCGGACGGTGGCGTCGATGCCGCGCCTGCCCTTGGGCGGGAACTTGACGGCGCGGACGCAGCCCTGCGCTTCCTCGAGCGTCTTGACGTGGGGAATGATGACGCCGTCGCCGCCCATTTCCAGCGCTTTCCTGATTTCGATGTCGTCGACCCGGGTGACGCGGACGAGCGGGCTGACGCCGGAAATCTTCGCGGCCATGACCAGCTTTTCCATGTCGTTGTCGATGCCCATCGAGGTGTGCTCCGCGTCGATGAAGGCGAAATCCAGGCCCCAGCGGCCGACGATGTCGATGACGGCCGGGGAGCCGCTGTAGATGGTCATGCCGAGCACGGGACGTTTCGCCATTTTTTCCTTGAGAGTCGCCATTTTTTTTCTCCTGTTGTTTTTGTGAGAGGGGCTATATCCAGGTTGCTTTTCCGTTTGACCAGGCGCGTGAACAAATGTACATTCGTCCGGTAAGAGAATTGTTTCCCGGGCAGTTTAAGGACAGCCAATGATTCCCGTCAGCCGAGTGTCGCAAACCGACGTGGTGGTGGAGCAGATAAAAAGCTTTCTCCTTTCCGACCAGATCGGGGTCGGCGAAAAACTGCCGACCGAAAAGGAGTTTTGCGAAACGCTCCGCGTCGGCCGCTCCACCGTCCGCGAAGCCATCCGCGCCCTCCAGGTCATGGGCTATGTCAAAATCCACCCGGGACGGGGCGCCTTCCTCGAGGCCAAGAACCTGGACGACGCCACGCCGTCCATCGTCTCCTGGCTCGCCTCGAACAAGGTTCAGGTCGAGGACGTGGTCGAGGTCCGCATCGGCCTGGAAACGCTGGCCGCCAGGCTGGCGGTGCGGCGCGCGACCGAGGAGGATCTGAACGCCCTCGACCGCGTCCGCCTCGCGTACGAGGAGGCGCTGGTCGGAGGCGAATACGACAAACTCGGGAAACTCGACGAGGAGTACCACCAGACCCTCATCGACATTTCAAAGAACTACCTGCTGACCGCCCTGAACAAGGTGGTGTCGCTGGCTTTCGCCGAATTCCGGAACAACTCCTTCCGCATCCGCGAGCACGCCGCCAACGCCGTCAGTCCGCACCGGGACATCCTGAACGCGCTCCGCCTCCGCGACACCGACCTGGCGCAGGTTTTCGTGCGCCGCCACCTCGAGAAAATCCGCGAGGACCGGGAAAACACGGTGAAGCGGAGGGAAAGCGCGAGAATCCTTCCGGATCACTCGAAGTAGCAGTTTTTCAGATCGTATACCTCGCCGACCGGCCGCACGCCCATCAGACCCTTCACCGCCGCGCAGCAGTGGGGGCGCTCGTAGTACGGGATGGCCGGGCATTCCTCCATGAAAATCCTCTGCGCCTCGACGTAGCATTTCCGCTTGAAATCGTCGTCGGTGGAGGTGCGGGCCTGGTCGAGCAGCTCGCTGAAGCGGTCGTTCTTCCAGCGCATCATGTTGGGCTGCCCCGGCAGGGCGAACTTCTTGTGCATGATCTGATAGAAGAACTTGTCCGGCTCGCCGGTGGCGGCGTTGGTGCCGTTCATGTAGATGTTTTCCAGCTTGCCGTCGAACAGGATGCTGAACCAGGTGGCGTAGTCGGAGGAATGGATGCTGGTCTTGATGCCGATCTTCTCCAGCATGTTCTTGATGACTTCCGAAGCGGCGATGCGGGTGGCGCGGTCGTCGATGTACATCTCGATGGTCAGGCCGCCG
Source organism: Planctomycetota bacterium (assembly GCA_031547475.1). GTDB lineage: Bacteria > Planctomycetota > SZUA-567 > SZUA-567 > SZUA-567 > JAJBSZ01. Next base: position 7,498 of record JAVBRW010000356.1, on the reverse strand, counting down.
TTCGGGTGGCCGGCCTGGGCGAGGAGGGCCTTCGCCTTGTCGAGATCGAACGGGTACTTTTCGCCCTTGGCCAGATCCTCGTCGAACGCCCAGACGCTGGTCGGGAACGGCCCGACGGCGATTTTGCCGACGCCCTGGTAGACGGCCTTGAACAGGGCCTGCTTGTTGACGGCGTGGGCGACGGCCTGGCGGACCAGCTTGTTGTCGAACGGCGGTTTCGAGTGGTTGAAGTAGATGAGGTCGTTAATCAGGGACGGGCCGTAAACCATCTTGAGCTGCGGGTCCTCTTCGACGCGGAGCGTGTCCTTGCCGGAGACGTCGAGGACGAGATCGATGCCGCCGGTCTCGAGCTCGATCATGGCCTGCGAGGTCTCGGGGATGAAGCGGTAGATGAGCGTCTTGATCTTCCGCGCGCCGTTCCAATAGTCCTCGTTTGCCTTGAGCTGGATGTGGTCGCCGGACACGTATTTGTCGAACTTGTAGGCGCCGGTGCCGACGGGGGCGGCGCCGTAGCGGTTGCCGAGCTCCTCCATCGCCTTTTTGCTCACGACATAGAGGTTGGTGGTGCCGAGGTAGCCGAGGGCGATGGAGTTCTTGTACAGGAAAGGCATGTACAGGGTCTTTTCGTCCAGCGCCTTGATGCCGTCCCAGTCGAGCCAGTCGATGCCGCCGGCGCTGGCCGTTTCCTTGCTCGCCGCCTTGAACGAATAGACGACGTCCTCGATGGTCATCGGCGTGCCGTCGTGGAACTTGACGCCCTGGCGGATGGTGAACTGCATGGCTTTGCCGTCGTCGACGTATTTCCATTCGGTGGCGATGCCGGGAACATAGCTGTTCGGCTTGTCGCCGAGTTCGACCAGGCGGTCGAAAATGTGATCGTTGATGCGCAGGAGCTGGCTGCTGACGCGCTTGTAGGGGTGGTAGTCCTTCGGATCCTGAATGGTCGAAACTCTGAGGACATCCTTGGTGGTGCCCTGTGCGGCAAAGCCGGCGGACAGGGGGATCGCGGCCAACAGGGCGATGGCGACCCATTGCATCAGTTGCTTACGCATACCATACTCCTCCATTCACTGAATTGTCGTTGTCGCATCGTCCACGCGATGCCTGGATGCCTGCATGTCAAAGTTCATTGATTTCCCGCGCGAAATGGCACGCGACGAAATGCCCGGGCTCGACCTCCTCCAATGCCGGGGTTGTCTCGGCGCAGAGGGCTTTCGCATACCGGCAGCGCACGCAGAAGCGGCAGCCGGGCTTCGGGTTGATGGGGGAGCTGAGTTCGCCCTTGAGCAGAATGCGCTCCCGCCGCTGGTGGATGTTCGGGAGCAGGATGGCGGAGAGGAGCGCCTTGCTGTACGGATGGTAGGTCTTTTCGAACAGCGTCCGCGACGGCGCCTTTTCCATCAACTGCCCCAGGTACATGACGCAGATGTTGTGGGAAATGTAGCGGACGACCGACATGTCGTGGGTGATGAATATGTAGGTCAGGCCGAGCTTTTCCTGGAGATCCTGCATGAGGTTCAGGATCTGCGCCTGGATGGAGACGTCGAGGGCGGAGACCGGCTCGTCGCAGACGATGAACTTCGGACTCAAAGCCAGGGCGCGGGCGATGCCGATTCGCTGCCGGCGGCCGCCGTCCAGTTCGTGCGGATAGGTGTTGGCCAGCCGATCGGCCAGGCCGACGGTGGCCATGAGTTGGCGGACGCGGTGGCCGACCTCCGGCTTCGGCACCTTGGCGATGACGAGCGGTTCGGCGATGGCGGCGCTCACCGTCATGCGGGGGTTGAGGGACGAGAACGGATCCTGGAAAATGATCTGCATGTCGGTGCGGAGTTCGCGCAGCTTCGCCTTGTCGACGACGGTGATGTCTTCGCCCCGGAAAAACACCTTGCCGCCGGTGATGTCGAGAAGGTGGAGGATGAGCCGCCCGAGCGTGGATTTGCCGCAGCCGGATTCGCCGACGACGCCCAAAGTCTCGCCTTCGGCGATGGTGAAGGAGACGCCGTCGACCGCGTGCAGCAGCCCGCCCGGCGTTTCGAAATATTTCTTGAGGTCCCGCACTTCAACCAGCGTGTTGGGCATGGACTTTCCCCGTTTCAAAACCGCCGCGCCACAATTCCGCTTTCCAGCAGCGCACGAAATGCCCGGGCGACAATTCGCGCATGCGCTGGATGTCGCGGGCGCACTCTTCGCCGCACCGCGGGCAGCGGGTGTGGAATTTGCACCCCGACGGCAGGTTGGTCGGGTCCGGCATCATGCCGGGAATGGGCGACAGCCGCGTCCGCGCGTCATTGATGTCCAGGCTCGGGAGCGAGCCGAACAGCCCTTCGGTGTACGGATGGGCGTGGCGTTCGAAAATCTGTTCGAGATTCCCCGTCTCGACAATCTCCCCGGCGTAGATGATGGCGACCCGATCGCACATTTCGGCGACAATGCCGAGATCGTGCGTGATCATGAGCATCGACGTCCCGAGCTCCCTTTGCAGATTGTTCATCATTTCCAGGACCTGCGCCTGGATGGTAACGTCCAGGGCGGTGGTCGGCTCGTCGGCGATCAGGAGCTTCGGGTTGCAGGCGAGGGCCATGGCGATGACGATGCGCTGTTTCATGCCGCCCGAAAACTGGTGCGGGTATTCGTTATAGCGTTCCGCCGGTATGCCGACCATTTCCAGCACTTCGCAGGCGCGGCGCATGGATTCGGCGGCCGACGCTTTCTCATGCAGGCGGATGGTCTCGCGGATCTGGTCGCCCACCGTGTCGATGGGGTTGAGGGCGGTCATCGGATCCTGGAAAATCATGGAAATTTTCTTGCCGCGCACTTTCCGCAAATACCCTTCGCGCTGCGCCGCCAGATCGGTGCCTTCGAAAATGATTTCACCGTTGATGATTTCGCCGGGAGGGCTGGGTATCAGCCCGAGAAGGCTCAGCGCGATGGTCGTCTTGCCGGCGCCGGTCTCGCCGACCAGACCGAGCGTCTCGCCCTTGCGGAGTTCAAAACAGACGTTGTTGACCGCGTGCACGGTGCCGTCGTCCACCGCGTATTGGATGGTCAAGTCCTTTATGGATAGCAACTCGTCGCCCATGTCGCTCCTCTCGGATAATGCTGATTGGAATTTAAGATTGCAGATTGCAGATTTAAGATTTATCACTGCCGCAAGCGCGACATGAAGGGGCAAATCTTAAATCTGCAATCTACAATCTTAAATCAACCTCCCGCCCTACCGCTTGAGCCTCGGGTCCAGCGCGTCCCTCAGGCCGTCGCCAAACAGGTTGAGGCCGAACACGGTCATCATGATGGCAATGGCGGGGAACACGACCACATGCGGATAGTCACGGAGAAATATCCTGCCCTGCGACAGCATGGCGCCCCACTCGGGTATGGGCGGCTGTACGCCGAGGCCGAGAAAGCTCAGTGCCGAAGCCATGAGAATGGCGTTGGCGACACTCAGGGTGGCCTGGACGATGACCGGCGCCAGGATGTTGGGCATGATGTGCCGGGTGATGATGCGGAAGTCGGAAGCGTTGATGGCGCGGGCCGCCTCGATGTATTCGTTCCCGCGGACGGTCAGGACCGAGGCGCGCACCACGCGGGCGAATCCGGGGACGCCGGATATGCCGACCGCGATCATGGCGTTGATGATGCCCGGCCCCAGCGTCGCCGCCACCGTGATGGCGAGAAGAATGCCCGGAATGGCGAGGAGGGTGTCCATCAGCCGCATGATGACGTTGTCCCACACCTGGCCGTAGTAACCGGAGATCGCCCCGAAAACGCAGCCGAGCACGAAGGAGATGCCGACGGCGATGATGCCGACCTGCAAGGAGATGCGGGCGCCGTAGATGAGGCGGCTCAGAATGTCGCGGCCGAGGTTGTCGGTCCCGAAGGGAAAATCGAGACTCGGCGACAGAAAGGCGCGCTCTATCGGATCCTGGTCGTCCATGCCGTACGGCGCGACCACATGGGCGAAAATGGCGAGCACGATCATGAGGAGCAGAATGCCGAGGCCGACCAGCGCCATGCGGTTCCGTTTCAATCGGACCCACATTTCGCCCCATGGGCTGCGGCTTTTGACCTTTTTCGTTCCGCTGACGCCCGCACGATCGTTCATCGCGTCCCCCACCGGTGGATTTGCCGAAAGATCATTTCTGTTTGATTTGCCTGAGCCCGAACCGCGAACTGAGCCTGCCGCTCAGGCCGGTGACGAGCGAGGTGAATTTGCCCGCCTTCCCCGCCTTGTATTGCGCCTTGATGCGCGGGTCGACAAACGCGTAGACGATATCGACCAGGATGTTCAGAATGCAGAAGGTGAAGGCGATGAACAGAACGCCCCCCTGCACCACCGGATAGTTCCTGCCCTTGATCGCTTCCAGCATATAGTTGCCGAGGCCGGGAATGGCGAACAGGGATTCGGTGACCATGGCGCCGCCGAGCTGTATGCCGATCTGGAGGCCGACGACGGTGATGATGGGGATGAGCGCGTTCCGGAGCGCGTGGTGCAGAATGATTTTCCTCTCGTTCTGACCCTTCGCCCGCGCGGTCCGGATATAGTCCTGGCGGATGACCTCGAGCATGGCCGAGCGCGTCATGCGGGTGAGGAGCGCCACGGCGGGAAAGCCGATGCTCAGGGACGGCAGAATCCAGTATTTCGGCCCGTAAAACCCGGACGGCGGCAGCCAGCGGAAGGTGAGGGAAAAGAGGAGCGTCAACAGGAGGCCCCAGCAGAAGGTGGGCATGGACAACCCCGCCAGCGCCACCACCATGCATAATTTGTCCCACCACGAATATTGCTTGATGGCGGAAATAATCCCGGTCGGAATGCCGATGACGACCATGACCGCGACCGGGAAAATGGTCAGCAACAGCGTGACGGGAAAACGCTGCAGCACTTCGTCCAGCACCGGCCCGTTGGTGAGGTACGAGGTGCCGAGATCGCCCCGCGCCACTTCGGAGAGGAAGCGGCCGTATTGCACCAGCAGCGGATCGTTCAGGCCCATCTCGACGCGTTTTTTATCGATTTCCTCCTGGGTGGCGCTTTCCCCCAGCACGGTGCGCGCCGGATCGCCCGGCGCGAAATGCAGCATGAAAAACACGAGCGTGATAACGCCGACCAGTACCGGGATGGTGGAAAACAGGCGGTTGACGATATATCTGAGCATGCGCCCCACCCTTTGAAATGGATTTAAGATTGCATTCTCGCGCTCTCGCGCCTCCGCACCACCGTCTCCCGATCCTCCAGAACCTTTTCGAGATGACGGCGCACGAAAACCTGGACCAGTTCCGCGTCGCGGGCCCGGAGCGCATTCAGTATGTCGCGGTGCGGTATGACGGCATTGGCGGCGTGCTCCTTGATGCGAAAGGAGTTTTTGCGGAATTCGCCGAAGGCCAGGGACACAACCTTGTTCAGCGCGATAAGCAGCTCGTTTCTGGACGCATCCACCATGGCCTGATGGAACTCCTCGTCCAGTTTGGCGAGTTGATCGTGCTCATCGCCGGCCAGCGCGTTCTCGAAAGTTTGCCGCACCGCGTCCAGCGCGTTCAAATCGGCCGGAGCGGCGCGTTCGGCCGCCAGCCTGGCGGCCAGCGTCTCGATGCCGAGGCGCACTTCGACCACGTCCTCCACCTGCACCTTGTTCGAGGCGAGCCAGGAAACGATGGGCGGGGTGGCGTCGTCGAGGTTTTTCGCCGCGATGAAGGCGCCGCGCCCGGGGAGTATTTTAACATACCCCATGACTTGCAGCGCGCGGATCGCCTCCCGTATGGTGGAGCGGCCCACTTTCAGCGTTTCGCAGAATTCCTTCTCCGTGGGCAGCTTGTCCCCGACGCACATGGCATCGGACAACAGCAGCCCCTTGATTTGCCCCACCACCACGTCCGTCTGCGAAACACGGGCAACCGAATCCATCGCATTCCTTATAAAATTGTCTTATGTCATATTAAAGATATAACCAAGATGTCGCTTTGTCAAATAAAAAATTATTTTCAGAATAAACCACATCATTCCCACATTCGATACATATTAAACACAATCATTTGATATATATAAGGTAATGCAATTATCAATCGGATTCGACAAAACATAAAGACGTGACCGCGCGAATCGATATTGTCTGACAACAGTCAATAAATAGGCACCGCCATTATCCCTAACCCGTGCTCCGCGCACGCGTTTACAGCCGGCGCCTGGCCGGCCGCCTTTTTCCGACCCCTCGCCCCGCCGCACCGACGCCCATGTCCATGCCGCCCGCCAAGCGGGTGGCGAAGGACTATTCCAAGGCAGGCAAATTTTGCTTATAGTTGTGTCGGCAGGTCATCGAGTTGCGATAAACGCGGGGCTTTTCCGTTGGCGGAAGGTACCGTTCATTGGGGGGATGAAGCTTTCAGTTGCGTTCAGGTGAACGCTGTTGGCCACAAAAGGCTGGCTATTATCCATCTGCGGGGCGAGGATCTGCGCCGGTTGCGCGCCGACATGCAGGTTGTATTTCAGGCTCCCTATTCTTCGCTCAACCCGCGCATGCGCATCGGAAAAGAATCGCACTCACCGGCGAAGTGCCCAGCCCGATGAGTATCCCCACCGGCTGCCGTTTTCACCCCCGGTGTCCCTGCGCCATGGACATCTGCCGCGCCATCGAGCCGCCGATGCAGGAAAAGGCGCCGGGACATTTTGCCGCCTGCCATCTGAACGGGCGAAGGGAGGCATGGCGAGCGGCCGAAACACCTTGACGTTCAACGCGCACCGAGCATTATGTATACCAAATCCACTTTGGTTCTCGGCGAACGTCAATCCCAATCCCAAGTCGCGCGCAAAGGTTATGGGTTCGAAAAAGCGAAAACCTTGCGCGACTTGGTATAAAAATGGATTGATTCCATGGAAAAAGGAGATGACAAGCATGGAAGACACTGTTATCGAAATCCCGGGCTCGGCACCGCAGACCGTCCCCCTGTCGCATGGGCGTTGTTATGGCGATCTCGTTTTCATTTCCGGTCAGGTATCGCGGGATCTCATGACCGGCAAGCCGCTGCCCGGCACCATCGAGGAAGAGACGGAACAAGTGCTGAAAAATATCCGGACCGTTCTGGAGGCGGCGGGCAGTTCGCTGGAGTGCATTCTCAAAACGACGGTGTTCATGACCAACAAGGACGAATTCGCGCGGATGAACAAAGTGTATGAGAAATTCTTTCCGGGAGCCAAGCCCGGCCGTTCCGCAATCATCATAGGCTTGGCGGGCGACTACAGGGTCGAAATCGAGGCAATTGCCTACCGCAAGAAATAATGCCGTTCCGAACCGAAATTTTCCGTATGATCCTGCCGCGCGACTGTTGCGGGAACCGATCCCGCAACGGTCGCGCGGCAGGATTAATCTCCGCAATAATAGACCAAGGAAAAGATTGGTCCACCGAACATCTTTCCCGAAGCGTTCCAGGCCATCACAGCCTCCTTTCCACCCGCCGGCCCTTGCGGATCACCGGCCGGGCGGGCGGGGAGTTCGGCGTGGCGCCATTGCGG
>JAVBRW010000271.1:0-11530 GCA_031547475.1 Planctomycetota bacterium | reverse complement strand
AATTGTGCATTGTGAATTGTGAATTGAACTCACCCCACCATTATCCTTCCGATCGGCCTATTGATTTTCACCCTCGCCGGTTTCACCGCCCACAGCGCCATGGACAAGGGGCCAAGGCGGCCGACGAACATCGACACGCTTATCCAGATGCGGGCGACGTTGGTCAATTCGGAAGAGAAATCCATCGACAGGCCGACGGTTCCGAAAGCGGAAATCTGCTCGAACGCCAGCGTTTGCAGATCGCGGGTGGGATGGCAGATGGACAGGATGAAAATCCCCGCCACATTCCAGATCATGGTGAGCGCCATCAGGATGCGGGCGCGGCTGACCAGTTCGGGCGCGATGGTGTAGCCGAACAGGTTGACGTTGGTGTCGTTCCGCAGGTTCGAGCGGATGCGGGCGATCCAGATGGCGAGGCTGGTGGTCTTTATGCCGCCGGCGCACGAGCCGGGCGAGCCGCCGACGAACATGAGGAACAGCATGACGACGATGGACGGCAGCGGCAGTTTCGACTGGGAGAAAATGGAGAACCCGGCCGTGCGGCCGCAGACGGTCTCGAAAATGGCGTGCCACAGGCGGGGACCATCCGTGTTGGTGCCGAGAGCCCAGACGAACAGGACGCCGACGACAATGAGGAGGGAGGTCATAATCAGCACCACCCGGGTGTGGAGCGAGATCCAGTGCGGTTTCTTCACATGATGGCGGATAAAGCCGGGCAGGCGCGACAGTTCGTGCAGAACCAGGTGGCCGAGTCCGCCGGCCGTGATCAGGAGGAGCAGGATGATGAGGAACGGGTAGTTGCCGACCAGCGAATCGAGCCCGTCCCTGTAGATGGTGAAGCCGCTGTTGCAGAAGGCGGAGGCGGAGTGGAATACGGCGGACCAGAACATGAAAAGCGGTCCCTCGTCCCAGTGGTTCGGGATAAGGGCGATGGCCATGGCGACGGCGCCGGCCGCCTGGACCCACAGGGTGACGCCGAGGATCTGGATGAAGGTGCGCTTGAATTCGCTGGCCGCGTCGTTCTGGAACAGCGCGTCGGCGGTGGCGACCTGCTGCTGCATGGACAGGCGCCGCCCGACCAGGCGGAAGCCGAGGCTGGCGAAGGTCATGATGCCCATGCCGCCCATTTCCATGAGGAGGAAGATGATCAACTGCCCGAAAAAGGAAAACGTCTCCGCCACGTTGACCACCGTGAGGCCGGTGACGCAGGCGGCGGACACGGCGGTGAACTGGGCGCCGACGACCGAGATCTCCACCGTCGGCGACGCGTGGGAGAGCGGCAGCCACAGAAGCATGGTTCCCAGCATGGTGAAAAAGCCGAACCACATGAATACCATGTGGAACGGCGAGACGTTGGCGCTGCGGAATTTGGGTTTGTACAGGGCCAAGGAACGACTCACTTTCCGTCGAGCGGGCTGTCCGACTTCTCGAGCCGGTCAAGACTTTCCTTTTTGCCGATGACCAGCAGGGCGTCCGAGTCCTTGATCTTGAAATCGGGGCCGGGCAGGAAGGCGGTGCGTTCCGGCACGTGTTCCTTGACGGCGACGACGAAAATGTCGAAGCGTTTCCGGAGATCGAGTTCCAGCAGCGTTTTCCCCATCGACCATTCCGGCGGCGTGATCTGCATGACCATGTAATTTTCCGACAGGGGGATGAAGTCCAGCAGATTCGGGTTGATGAGCTGCGTCGCCAGCCGCTGGGCGGTTTCGCGCTCGGGGAAAATGATGGAGTCGGCGCCGATGGCTTTGAGGATTTCGGCGTGATCGCGGCTGGTCGCCTTGGCGTGGATGTGCGGCAGCTTGAGCCTCCGGAGGTGGAGGACGGTCAGGATGGACGCTTCCATGTTTTCTGACATGGACACCACGGCGTCGTCGAAATCGTCGCCGACCACGGTGGACAGGCTGGCGAAATCGCGGCTGTCCAGGCAGTAGGCGCGCTGCACCTGATCGCCCACCTCGTTGATGACCGACTGGTTCTTGTCGATGGCCAGGACCTCGCACTCCTTGGCGAGTTCTATGGCCAGGTGGCGGCCGAACTGGCCAAGTCCGATGATGCATATGCGCTGATGTTTCGCCATGATCCTTCTCTCCAGAAAAACGTATCTCGGCAAGTGTATGCCAAACCGCCGCAAATGCAAGTTCGGGAAATCAGCCAATCATGAGTTTGCCTTCCGGCCGGGTGATTTTCGCGACCGTCGGCGAGACCATCCACAGCGCGATGGTCAGCGGCCCGAATTTTCCCATTATCATGCTGAGGATAATCCAGATTTGCGACAGGTCGGTGAGATGCGGCGTGACGCCCATGCTGAGCCCGACGGTCGCGAAGGCGGATACCTGCTCGAACAGCAGCGCTTCCAGCGGTATCCCCGGCTGCAGGAGGCTGAGGATGATCACGCCGTTCGTCACCCACAGGGTGGACAGCGCCATGACGATGCGGGCCTTGCTGACCAGGGGGGTGGGGATGGAATACCCGGCCATTTCCACGCTGGTGTCGTGGCGGAGGTTGGCGCGGAGGCGGGCTATCCAGATGGCCATGCTGGTCACCTTCACGCCGCCGGCGCAGGAACCGGGCGCGCCTCCGATAAACATTAGTATACACACGAAGAGGCAACTCGCCACCGGTAATTTGTCCAGGGGAGCCGAGTTGAACCCGGCCGTTCTTGCCATGATAGAATGGAAAATCGAATCAACAACCCCTCCTGCATCGGCCGGAGCCTGGAAATAGTTCGTTGTCGCCACCAGCGCCCCGCCGCCCAGGAGAAGCGTTGCCGTCATGCCCAGCGCTATCCGGGTATTGAAGGACAGCCAGTGCGAGCGTTTCTCCCGTCCGCGTATAAAGCGGGGCAGGCGGTACAGTTCGGCCAATACGCTGTGCCCCAGCCCGCCGAGGATGACCAGAAAGGAAATGCCGAACAGGAATCCCCGATTGCCCGCAAGCGGAACCAGATTGTTTGGATAAATCGAGAAACCGGCATTGCAGAACGCGGAAACGGAATGGAAGGCGGCCGACCACAGGTTAAACAGAACGCCATCCTCCGGCCTGCCGCTATCGAGCGAGGCGTACAATATCGCCATCCCCGCCAATTGCACGAGCACGATTGCCCGCATCATGCTTCGAAATATGGCCTTAAGCTCAAGGGATGCGTTATTTTGGAACAGCGCGTCAGTGAGCGCGGCCTGGCTCACCAGCGAAAGGCGGCGGCGAATCATGGCGAAGCCGAGAGCGGCGAATGTCATGATGCCGACGCCCCCGAGTTCGATAAGGAGCATGATAACCACATGCCCGAACGGGGAAAAAGCATCATGCGTATCCACCAGGGTCAACCCGGTGACGCAAAAGGCGGATACGGCGGTGAATAGGGCGGTCAGCACGCTGACCGCGGGACCGCCCGCCTTGTGGGCGGGCGGGATGGCGAGGAGGAGGGTGCCGGCAAAAAGCAGGAGAAAAAACCAAGCGGCAAGCAGGAATGTGGGCGAGCGCTTATGCAGGCCCACTATGCCGGCGAACAGGGTTTTCAGCTTGGCAAGGCTGTTCATGTTGTTCTTTCGGTCTCCTTGGAGTTCCAGAATATTTTATACAATTTCCGCACAATTTGCGCTAGAAATTTGCTTGTGATGCGGCCAGCTTGTTGGTAGTATTTGTCGATGCAATCAAGGTTGGCTATGCCCCATATTATCGTACCAGACCGTTTGCCGGATGGCCCTGTCGCGTCCTCTTTTTAATTGTATATGAATTACCGGCAGTTTAGCAGAGGAATCGAAATCGATTGCTTGATTCACAACGCTCTCCCAGCGCGCTCTTGAGCGAGAGGAATGCCCCGATATGAGCGATGGCGATATTGAACAATATCTTCAGGAAATAGGCCGGTTCCGGCTTCTGTCGGAAGATGAGGAGATTGCCCTTTCCCGTCGCATTCTCGATGGCGACGCGGGGGCGAGGGAAGAGATGATCCAGTGCAATCTCCGCCTGGTCGTGTCCATCGCCAAGTGCTATTCCAACTGCGGGCTTGTCCTCCTGGACGTCATAGCCGAAGGCAATCTCGGCCTCCTGAAGGCTGTCGAGCGCTACAATCCCGAAAGCGGCCGCCGCTTTTCCACCTACGCGTCGTGGTGGATAAAACAGACTATCCGCCGCGCCCTGTCGTCCAAGGTCAAGAATGTCCGCGTTCCCACCTACATGGCGGAAATGGTCAGCCGGTGGAAGCGGGTGTCTTCCGAATTGGCGCAGGAGCTGCAACGCGCCGCCACTCCGGAGGAGATCGCCGACGAGATGAGTTTGAACGAGGAGCGGGCCGGCGCGGTCCAGAAGGCCATCGGCGCCGCCCATTCGTCCTCGTTCAACGCCATCGGCAGGGGGAGGGACGAGGAGGACGATCTGGACGAGCTTCTCGCGCAGGCGGGCAAACAGTACGACGCCAAGGAGCACCAGTCCTCGGCCAACGAGGAATCGAAGCTGGAGATACTCATGTCGTGTCTCGAGCCCCGCGAAGAGATCGTCGTCCGCATGCGATACGGAATTGGCCGAGACGAGGCATTGACTTTGGACGCGATTGGCGATACCTTTTCACCACCGATTACCCGCGAACGGGTTAGGCAAATTGAGACGCAGGCCCTGAAGACGATGATTAGGATTCTCGACGAGGAGGAGCGGAAAGTCTAATGGGGTCCAACACCGAACGGCTGGTGAAAAGCATAGTCGATCTACCCACTCTCCCGCAGGTCATCACCACGCTGATGGCCATGCTCGATGATCCCGACTCGTCGGTCAGGGACATCAACAACATCATGGGCAAGGATCAGACCCTGGTCGCCAAAATGCTCAAGCTGGTCAATTCCGCCTTCTACGGCATTCCCACCCGGGTCAATTCCGTGCCGCAGGCCATCGCCATCCTGGGCTTCAAGACGGTGAAATCCATCGTCCTTTCCGCCAGCATCATCGGCATGTTCGACGGCGACGACGAAGATTTCAGCTACCAGGAATTTTGGGCCAATTCGCTTGGCGTCGGCACCATCAGCCGCTTCATCATCTTGCGGCTTTCCGAGGATCCGCTTTCCGGCTGCTCCGTCCTCCACCCCGACACCGGTTTCGTCACCGGCCTCCTGAGCGGCATCGGCAAGGTGGTGCTGGAGCAGTATTGCCACGACGATTTTTCCCAGATAATCACCCGGGCCAAATCGGAGAAACTGCCGTTCCGCGACGCGGAGAAGGGCATTATCGAAACATCCTACACCTCCATCGGCTTCTGGCTCGCGAAGCGCTGGAACCTGTCCGAGGAAGTGCAGAACCCGATCAAGTTCCAGGACGATATCGACAACTGCCCTCCCGAATACAGGGCGATGGCGGCGGTGATCGCCCTGGGGAAATACCTGTGCCGGCTCAAGCATTACGGACATTCCGGCGATTTCGACGATCCGCCGCGCCCGCCCAAGGCGGCGGCCCTCGCCCTCGCCCTGTCCAAGGAAACGCTGCCGATGCTCACCTCGGGCCTGGCCGACGAATTCGCCAAGGCGGAGGCGTTCCTGTCCATGATCAGAACCTGACGGGAGCTGAATGTGGCCAAGACCATGACCATAAAGCGGCGTTCCGGCGGGAAGAAAGCCAGCGCTCCGGCGCCGTTGCCGATTCCCGGGTCGGCCCTCCGATTTGATCAGCGGAGCCTTTCCGAAGAGGCGTACGAGCATATCAAGCGGCTCATCCTGTCCGGCGTGTTCAAGGACGGCGAGAAGATTCCGGAAGAGAAAATCGCCCAGATCCTGAACGTTTCCCGCACTCCCATCCGCGAAGCATTGCGCCAACTCGAGCAGTACGGGCTGGTGGTGATCAAGCCCCGCAGCTACGCCAAGGTCGCCAGCGTCACCTTCCGCGAGGCCGAGCAAGTCGCCCATGTCCGGCTCGAGCTGGAAAAACTTGCCGTCCGCTCCATCGTCAAGACGGTGGTCAAGGACGATTTGGACGCGCTCGCCCGCATCGCCCGCCAGGCTGTGGCCAAGTTCCGCGAAGGCAGCCTGGCGGAAACCTTCATGCTCGACAGCGCGTTCCACCTCGAACTGGTGCGGCGGAGCGGCAACAACATCCTCTACGACATTCTCGAGCGCCTCGACGCCAAGAACCAGCTTGTCCGGGTCCGTTCCGTCGCCGCACGCCCGGCCGAAATGGTCGAGCGGCTTCTCCGCGAACACCAGGCATGGGTGACCATGCTCGCCAACGGCGACGAGGAGGGGCTGATGCGGGCGGTGGAGGCGCATATCATTCCGGGGAACTGACAAAGAGCGCGTGTTGTAAAAATCCGTCTCGCCGCGCCATGCTTCGTCAAAATCCCCTCTCGGCGATTTTTCCTCGTCTGGTGCGACGATCCGGAGTTTTACAACACGCTCGGAAAGGACACGCCCATGCCAACGCCGTTTTCTTCCTCCCTCGCGCTCATCGGCAACACTCCGCTCCTCGAACTGTCCCGCTACGCCACCGCGAAAAATCTTCCCGCCCGCCTGTTCGCCAAGCTCGAATGCCTGAACCCGTTCGGCAGCGTCAAGGACAGGATCGGACTCGCCATGATCGAGGCGGCCGAGGAGGACGGCAGGCTGAAGCCCGGTTCCGTCATTGTCGAGCCGACCTCGGGGAACACCGGCATCGGCCTGGCCGGCGTTGCCGCGCTGAAGGGCTACCGGCTCATCCTCACCATGCCCGACACCATGTCGGTGGAGCGGCGGCAGCTTCTCCAGGCGCACGGGGCCGAATTGGTCCTGACCGAAGGCAAGCTGGGCATGAAGGGAGCCATCGCCCGGGCCGACGAGCTGATCGCCTCCATTCCCGGCAGTTTCATGCCGAACCAGTTCAGGAATCCGGCCAATCCGGCCGTCCACTACCGCACGACCGGCCCGGAAATATGGCGGGACAGCGAGGGAAAAATAGACGTGTTCGTCGCCGGCGTCGGCACCGGCGGCACGCTCAGCGGCTGCGCGCGCTTCCTGAAGGAGCGGAACCCGGCGGTCCGCGCCGTTGCCGCCGAACCGGACGAATCGCCCGTGCTGTCGGGCGGGCAGGCGGGTCCCCATAAGATTCAGGGCATCGGCGCCGGTTTCGTCCCGGAAATTTTCGATCGCGGCGTGTGCGACGAAGTGATCCGCGTGAAAGGGGACGACGCCTGCGCGGCCGCACGGGACATGGCGAAACTGGAAGGCGTGCTGGTCGGCGTCAGCTCCGGCGCCGCCCTTCTCGCCGCCGCCCGCATTGCCGCGCGGCCGGAGTTCGCGGGAAAGACCGTCGTGTTCGTTGCGCCGGATTCGGGGGAGAGGTATTTGTCGACCGGCTTGTTCGGGTAACACTGCGCCAATAAATTGCTGCGTGCTTGCTGTCAAACCTTTACCTTCGACCTCCGTCGCTTCCCCTTTGAGGTGGAAAATGCGCACAAGGGAGCCTTCTTCTTGGCGTCTTCCTCGCGCAAGTGTGCCAACATCCCATCAACCGTCATGGGAAGTGTTTGCAGGTAGGCTACATAAGCATCCAGCGTTTTGAATTTCCGCATTCTGGCAGCGCGGACGGCACGGATTTCGTCTATCGGATCAGGATCGTCGTCAATCATTCTTTTCCCTCCAGTAAACGTTCCGGTGTCAGCACAATCGCAGGTGTCCAGCCTTCCTGGCGAATCACCGCCTCTATCTTTATGCGAAGATCAGGGTTATCCAAGTGTCGCTGGTTCCATGTAAGCAAATAGTGGATATTGTGCACTGCGGCCATGGCCAAATGTAAAGCATCAGTAGCGGCCTTTACCGGTACAGCAGTCTTTGTCACCAATTCATTGGCCAACCTACGCGCTTCTGGAATGACTGGCAACAATTGTATTTCCCGAACGGCAAGTAGGCGTTTTTCCACCGCATCCCGATCGCCGACGCCAATTTCATCCATAACGGTTTGCGATAAAAACAGTTCCCAGCTTGCTCTTCTCTCCCACCATTCGATGGTTAAGCGTTGCTTGCCTAGTCGGACGATATCCCGTGACGGACGCGACGTCAAATAACTTATGACCGACGATTCAACATATACGTGCTTTTTCACGGCAATTTTTCCCTCACACCATCCGCGTCTTCCATTCCTCGAATTCCCCGCGCTCCCAGCGCGGCAGTTCGTCGCCGCAGATGAACGAGCGCTCCACCGCGCGGAGGACGGCGGCGAAATCGAGAGTGGCGGTGTGCGGATCGTCGTTGATGATGAGGAAATCGTACTCGCCGATGCGCTGCATTTCGCACTTGGCGATGTTCAGGCGGCGCTCGACATCCTCCTGCGATTCGGTGCCGCGGCCCAGCAGGCGCCGCCGCAATTCCGCCGGCGTCGGCGGGATGATGAAAACGAAAATGGCGTCGGGGAAAAAGAACTTTATCGACTCCGCCCCGTCCACCTCGATGACCAGCAGGACCACGCCGCCCTTCGCCACGTTTTCCTCGAGAAGCCGGCGGGGCGTGCCGTACAGATTCTGGTTGAATTCGGTGTATTCGAGAAACTCCCCACGGTCGATCATCTCCCGGAATTCCTCGCGGGAAAGGAAATAATAATCCTCCCCGTTCTTCTCCCCCGGGCGCGGCGGGCGGGTGGTGGCGGTGATGGCGCGGCGGATTCTGTCGCTGGCGTCGAGACGGATCAGGTTGTCCACCAGTGTCGTTTTGCCGCTGCCGGCCGGGCCGGAGACGACCGCCAGCAAACCGTCCCTGTATGGCATGTTCAATCCCCCTGGTTCGATTTAAGATTGTAGATTGTAGATTTAAGATTTATTCCCGAGAGAAACGTTTCGTATAGTGACAAATCTTAAATCTACAATCTACAATCTTAAATTGTCAACTTCTTCATACCAAATTCGCGCACTGCTCCTTGATTTTCTCCACCGTCAGCTTGGCATGAACCGCCTCCTGGACGATTTCGGTGTCGTTGGTCTTGGAGGCGGTGGTGTTGATCTCGCGGAGAAATTCCTGGGAAAGAAATTCGATGCGCTTGCCTATTTCGCCGCCCTTCGACAGCGCGGCCAGATACTGCCCGATATGGCTGTGAAGGCGATCCAGTTCCTCGCGGATGTCGGCGCGGTCGGCAATCATGCACATCTCGCGCTCGACCGCCTGCTCGTCCCCGGCCGTGAAGCCGTTCGGGCAGATTTCGGCCAAACGCTGGCGCAGCTTTTCCCGCGCCCGTTCGAGAGCGCTCGGCGCGGCGCGGTTCGTTTTCTCGACAAACTGTTCCAGCGGCGCCGCCAGACCGATCAGGATTTCGGCCAGCTTTTTCCCTTCGGTGCGGCGCATCTCCTCCACCTGTCCGAGCGCCTGGAGCAGGGCTTTTTCGATAATCGGCCATTCCTCGCGGGTGGCCGGCTCCTCGGCCGAGGTGTCGAACACGCCGGGCAGGTGCACCAGATCGCTGGCGGACAGCGTGTCCTCCATGGCGAGTTCGGCGGCCAGGCGCCGGAGCGCGAACACCGCCTCGCGGGCGGCTTCGGAGCGGATGGGGCAGGCGCCGGCGGCGGCGGCGCGCTCGAAATAGACGTAGACGTCGATGGATCCCCGGGACAGCCGATCGCCCAGGATGTCGCGGAGCGTTTTCTCGCACACGCCGAGGCTGGGGCGGGAACGAAGGGAGATTTTCAATCCCCGGTTGTTGACCGATTTGATTTCGACCCGGGCGGTGAATCCGTTTTCCTCGGAAGCGCCGACGCCAAAGCCGGTCATGCTGTGGATTTCAGTCATGGGTATCCTTTTTGTTTTCAGTTTTCATGCGGCCGGGAAGGCGGCGGATGCGCTCGAGATCGGCGGGATTGATGCGGACGGTGACAATCACGTCCGATCCGTCGTACTCGGTCTCCGACACCACGGCGATTTCGTTCAGAAGGGCGAAGCGCTTGCCGTCCCCGGCGCTGAAACGGAGGCGGAGGTGGCGCATGCCGGACTCGGCCCTGGCCTTGAGGAACGCCACCAGCTCGTCCACGCCTTGTCCCGTATGGGCGGAAAGGGGGAAGGCGGGGCTGACCTTGCGCATGAGCGCCTCGATCATGCCGGGAGCGGCGATGGCGTCGATTTTGTTCAGGGCGTAGACGCGGGGCAGGTCGGCGATGCCGATTTCGGTCAGGGTCGAAATGACCGAATCGATCTGGACCGCCGCCAGCGGGTCGGAGGCGTCCACCACCTGGATAAGCACGTCCGCTTTGGCCGCTTCGGCCAGCGTGGCGTGGAAGCTGGCGACCAGGTGGTGCGGCAGGCGGCGGATAAAGCCGACCGTGTCCGACACGAGGATTTCCAGCCCTTCGCCGCAATCGAGCCGCCGCGTCAGCGTGTCGAGGGTGGCGAACAGCCTGTCCTCCACGAACGCTCCCGCCCGCGTCAGACGGTTGAGGAGCGAACTTTTTCCGGCGTTGGTGTAGCCGACCAGGCAGGCGGAGAACATGTTGTCGCGGCTTTTCAGTTCGCGCTCCTTCCTGCCCTCGATTTCATCGAGATTGCGTCTCAGCCAGCCGATTTTGCCGCGGAGCAGGCGGCGGTCGGTTTCTATCTGGCTTTCGCCCGGCCCCCGGGTGCCGATGCCGCCGCCGAGGCGCTCGAGGTGGGTCCATTTCCGCGCCAGGCGGGGCATTTCGTACTGGAGCTGCGCCAGTTCGACCTGGAGTTGGGCCTGATGGGTGCGGGCGTTCGCCTGGAAAATATCGAGAATGACTTCGTTCCGGTCGATGACTTTCAGGCTGCAGGCGCTTTCCACCGCGCTCAATTGTTTCGGGGACAAGTCGTCGTCCACCACCACCGTGTCGGCGTTGACGGCGGCGGACAGTTCGGCGATTTCCTCCAGCTTGCCTTTGCCGAAATAGGTTTTCGCCACCGGCCGTTCGAGGCGCTGGAATATGCGCCCGGCCACTTCGCCGCCGGCCGTGTCGACCAGGCGGGCGATTTCCTCCAACGGATCTTCTCCCGG
Organism: Planctomycetota bacterium; assembly: GCA_031547475.1. GTDB lineage: Bacteria > Planctomycetota > SZUA-567 > SZUA-567 > SZUA-567 > JAJBSZ01. Next base: position 595 of record JAVBRW010000271.1, on the reverse strand, counting down.
GATATTCCTGTCCGGCGTGACGACGGAGCAGAGAAGGCAACGTTCCTTCGCCAAAGTGATGTCCTTGGCGTGTGTGCGATCGCGCGTGCTAATGTCAGTACCCTTTCAAAGTTAAGCCAAGGCACATGATATATACTCGCTGCATGCCAGTCAAATTTAACCCGCCGAGGGATGGTTTGTCGCATGGGCAGCGCATTGAGGGAACGTCTATACCCAAAGCGGATTGGTTTTGGGCAAACGTAAATCCCAAGCCCAAAGCGCGTGCGATGGCTATGGGGTTGAATAACCGAAAACCATACGCGCTTTGGTATATAGTGATTTCCAATAGACGCCCCCGTTCCTTTCCGAAAAAAGGTCCGGAAGCCCCGGCGGATCCTGCCCGGGGCCCGAAGGGTCGGGTGGTGTCGAGGGGCCTGGTCAGGGTTACCCTCAGCGTGCCTTGGGAGGCCTAACCACCCGCCGTTCCCCGCGACCACGTCAAATCGCACGCGCACGCCCAGTTGGGGAATCCGGTCAAGATATCCCCGGGCGTGTCTAAAGCGTCATTTCGCTATAGGAGGCCTTACAACCCGCCGTTCCCCCCGACCGCGTAAAA
>JAVBRW010000167.1:0-7468 GCA_031547475.1 Planctomycetota bacterium | reverse complement strand
CAAGACAAAAGCGTAGGCCACGCCTAACCCCACAAAGAAAAGCCCATCACTCCGGCCGCCAATTCCCTTCCCAGAACGGATAGAACACGCCCCATTGCTCCGGGTGGAAACTGATCTGTTCCGCAATGATGTTTGCGAAATTCTGCGCCATTTTCCGCACTTTTTCGTCGCGATCGCCTTCGGTGGCGATGGGGATGGGCGGCAGGAAAACCATGGTGAACGAGTCGTTCGTCCGCCTGAGGCAGAAGGCGGGAACGATCGGCGCGCCGGTGGCGAGGGACAGGCGGGCCGGCCCTTGCGGAAAGCGGCACGGCTTGCCGAAAAACTCCACCATCACCCCCTGCTCGGTCGGATCGCGATCGCCCATGACGCCCACCACCTCGTTCCGGTGCAGGGCGCGGAGCATGGTGCGGGCGGCGCCCTTTTCCATGTCGGCGACGCGCAGGCCCATGCTTTCGCGCTCGCGCATGAACAGCTCGTTTATCTTGCCGTAGCGGTGCATGGCGACGGACACGGTCATCGTCTTGCCGCCCATGATGGACAGGCAGGCGGCGCCGAGTTCCCAGTTGGCGAGATGAGCGGAGGAGACGATGCAGCCCTTCCCCGCCGCCAGCGCGGCGTCGACATGCTCGAGCCCGAACATGGCCATGTTGGTGTCGAAGAATTCCTTGTCGAAATGGCGGAAGCGGAAGAATTCGGTCAGGTATTTGGCGAAGTTGCGGAAAACCCAGCGCGCCTCCTTGTCGATGCGGCTGTCCGTGGCATCCGGCAACACGATGCGGAGATTGCCCTCCACCGCCCGGCGTCCGGTCTTGTCGAGCCAGTAGTAGTTCATGTCCGCGATGCGCAGCGCGATGAAATACAGCAGCCTCTGCGGCATGAAGTCGCAGACGAAAATCATGAGCCGGAAAAGAAGGTAGCGGACGTATATTTTCATGGTTGATCCATTACAGAATTCACAATTCACAATTCACGATTCACAATTATCATGGCCGAAGCGCTTGAGATGGGAATAATTGTGAATTGTGAATTGTGAATTGATCACAGTTCCAGATCCGGAATGCCCAGTTCGCCCTTCAGCCTGGCCGCATCGTATTCTTCAGCCTGATCGATGAATACAAGATTGACCTTGGCGGCGGCGCATATCTTCTTCACCTCGTCGGACGGCCCCGCCGGCTTGCCCCTGCCCGGACGGAACATGATAGCGGTCATGGGCTGGGCGGTCAACCGGTCGCATACAAGGAAATCGAAATCCTTGCCATGCAGGCGCTCGCGGTAGCCCGGTTCGGCGTCGGTCGCTTCGACCGTTTCCCACAGCGCCACCTTGGGGAATACGTGCACTTCCTGCCCGAGAGCGCCGGCGAGCGCTTCCAGGCACGATTTTTCCGGACTGCTCAGGAAGGTGCGGGCGCGATAGGGATACACGCCCGCATCGGTTTTCGAACCGGCGGCGGACGGCGGAGGCGGTTCCTCCGCATTCCTCCCCCCTCCCTTTTCCGGGCTTTCCCGCAGAATGCCGAATCGGGCTTCGTATTTCCGGAGGCGCAGCAGCAGATACGCCAGCGCCGGCAACACGAAAATGAGGTTGAAAACAAGCACGACCTCGGAAATGCTTATTTGGCTGATGATGTCCATACGGCATCCCATGAGGGCAAAAGTGGAAGAATGGCTGGAGGAACGTTTCATTCCGCGTCAGGCAGAATGTCCGTATCGTCGTGCTCGTAGGCGGGCGCGCAAACGCACAGGAAAACCAGGGGAACCGCGCCGGTGTTCCACGTCTGGTGCCGCACGCCCGGACGGAGCAGAACGCTCGCGCCCGGCCCGACGTCGAAGTATTCGTCACCCGCCAGGATGCGGCCGGTTCCGGAAAGGAAATGGTAGATTTCCTCCACTTCCCGATGGAGATGGCATTCCGTCTTCCCGCCCGGCGGCAGCGTCGCCTCGGCCAGGCTGGTGCGCTCAGCCGCGCTGTTCCGGTACGCCATGAGCTCCCGGATGGCGGAGCCGTCCTTGGTGGTGAAGGCGGGGCAATTTTCACGACTCGTTTTGATTGTTGTCATGCGACTCCTTGAACAATGCATAATTCATAATGCATAATGCATGATTAAGACGAAGATTTCATTGGACCATCCCATCAACAATAGATTGGCGATAAATGCTCATCTGTTGTTGATGGGAAAGTAAAATAAGGCTTTTTCGTCTTATTGATTCCGTGATTTCTAATGTTGGATTCCTTGCCGTCCGGGTCTATTCCGAGTTATCCCGGCACAACTTCCCGCTTGGGGCGCAGCGACCGTTTATTGCGCCGCGCACACCATTAACGTCATCCCGGCGTCCAGAACCTCCAACCGGGCAAAAAGCGTGATCTTGTGCCGGGATAATTCGCGATAAACAAGCGCTATACCAGACGCATTTTGATTTTCGGGAAACGTAAATCCCAAGTCCAAAGCGCGTATAGTGGCCTTGTGTTTACTTCTTATACCGATCGCCAAACCCCCGCGACTTGATCAAATCCTCGAACCGCTTGTCCTCTTCCAGGCAGAACTTGGCGAAGTCGGCGGTATTGCGGTAGGTGGGGATGGCGCTCATCGACTTGACCTTGGTGACGTAGGTTTCGTCCTCGACGCACTTTTTCAGAACGTCGTGGATGCGCGCGATCAATTCGGGCGGCGTGCCCTTGGGGGCGGCGACGCCGCGCCACTGCTCGATGACGAGATCGAAGCCGGCGTCCTTGGCGGTCGGGACGTCCGGGTATTCGGAAAAGCGCTGCGCGCCGAAGGTGGCGAGAATCTTGAGCTGCTTGCCGTCGACGTTCGACATGCCTTCCGGCGCGTTGGCCATGGCCGAATCGACCTGGCCGCTCATCAGGCCGGTGATGGCGGGGCCGCCGCCGTTGAAGGGAACGTGCAGGAATTCGGCCTTGACGCCGTCCTCGAACAGGAGGGCCGCCAGGTGGTTGCCGCCGCCCACGCCGGCGTTGCCGATGGTGACTTGGCCGGGGTTGGCCTTGGCGTCGGCGACGAATTCGGCCAGCGTGTTCCATTTGGCGTCCGCCTTGACCACCAGGTAGTTGGCGGTGCTGACGACCTGGAGGATCGGCTCGTACGAGTTGACGTCGTACGGCACCACGCTCATCTGCGCCTTGGTGACGTGGGCGTTCGACCAGTGCATAAGCTTGTAGCCGTCCGGCGGGGCGGTGAGGAACTCGACGCAGCCGGTGACGCCGGCGGCGCCGGGAACGTTCTTGATGACCATGGTCTGGCCGCCGGAGTATTTCGGGAACACTTCCGCCAGGATGCGGAACACCAGATCGGCGCCGCCGCCGGCCGCCCACTGCACGGTCGTTTCCACCGGTTTCGTTGGCCATTTCGCCGCGTCCTCCGCCCGGACGAACGTGGCCGCCAGACACAGTGCCGCCAACAGCATCGTTTTGCGCATGTCCTCTCCTTTGCCTGCAAATGGAAGTGGGAAACCAAGAATTTAAGATTTAAGATTTAAGATTGTAGATTTAGGATTTAGTCCATGCGATCCGCTTCCCCGTAAAACAGCGGTAAAGACGGATCGCCGGGAATAAATCTTAAATCTACAATCTTAAATCTTAAATCAAAACGATTCTCTCTCGATCAGCCGCACCGGCAGCCGGTATTCGCGGAACGGCCCGTCCGGGTCGTCGATGCGGCGCAGAAGGATTTTCGCCGCCTTCCGGCCCATTTCCTGGTTGGGATGGCGCATGACGGACAGCGGCGGATCGGTCAATTCCGTCCACTTGCTGTCGCCCCAGCCCAGCATGCCCATGTCGCGGGGAATGCGGACGCCGTTCTTCCGCAGGCATTTCAGGGCGCCGATGGTGAGGACGATGTTGGTGGCGTAGAGGGCGTCCATCTTGCCGCCGTTCAGCAGTTCCTGCGTTTTGGCGTGGGCGGCCGGGTGGGAGACGACGTCGATTTTGACCAGATCGGGGTCGAGTTTCAGGCCGTGGCTCCGCAGCGCGCGGACATAGCCGGCGTAGCGGCTGTGCGAGTTGCTGTTTTCCTTGGCGCCGATGAGAATGCCGATGGAGCGGTAGCCGCTGGCGATCAGCTTCGACACGGCGAAAAACACGGAATTTTCGTCGTCGCCCAGCACGCAATCGGTCGGGAAATTGTCGGCCAGCCGGTCCAGGAGCACGATGGGATAGTGGATTTCCATGTTGGAGATGTAGGAATGGTCGCCGTAGGCCGGAAACAGGAGCAGGCCGTCGATCTGCTGGTAGTTGAAAAACTCCAACTGCCTCTGCTCCATTTCGATGCTGTCGTGGGTGTAGCCGAGGATCAGCTGGTAGCCGGCCCTGTTCAGCACGCTTTCGATGGGCTCGATGATGTCGACGGGGAAATAGTCGGAAACCTCCGGCACCAGCAGCCCGATGCGATGGCTGACGCTGCTCCGGAGGCCGCGGGCGTTCGCGTTCATGACATAGCCCAGGGTGTCGATGGCGTCGACGACCCGGAGCCTCACTCCGTCCGACACGAAGCGGGTTTGATTGACCACGTGCGACACGGTGGCGGTGGACACGCCTGCCCTGTGGGCGACATCCTTGATGGTGACAGCCAAAACAATTCGCCTTTTGAACCGGGAAAGGACCAGCGCTTCGCAAATACGTAATTGATTACGTAAACGTTTTCTTTGGCGAGTATAAAAAATACGACCGCATCGCGGAACGTATTTTCACCTTAACCCACAGTTTAGAGTTTGTCAAACGGATGAACAAAAAAAAGTTTACCAGTTTTCTCCTTCCGCAATGGAATCCATGCCGAGCGCCGAACGCTCTGGACGCCCCGGCCGCATTTCCCCAATGTCCCATAATATCAACTTTTACCGAAAGTTGCGGCGCCGCGCCGCGTCGGCCGAAAGCCCGGCATGAACCATTTCAATTGGAAATCTTCATAAATTATCGGGTTAGCACTTGCCATTTTTCAGGTTTCCGGGTAAATACAACTCGATTTATGGAAGGTCGGGGATAGTAGTGTTATCGGACACCGTTTCCATGGGGATGGTGCATTGACCAAGCGCGCGGCACACGGAAAAACGCGGTTCCCGGACTGGCGGGCCATGCTCCCGGTCCTGGCGGCCTTGCTGTGCCTTGTGGCCCTGCCCGCCCGCGCCGGCGAGGAAGAGGATGCGTACCGCGTTTTGATGCGCCAGTACGAGGCGGCCAACGCCGAACTGGACCACCTGATCCGCGAAATGGACTGCCCCTCGCCCGTGGCTCCGACAGCCGAGCGTTTGCTTTCGGCGCGCAAAAACACCGTCCTGACCGTCGGCGGCGAAATGCGGGTCGATTATGTCGCCAGCCGGGGCAAGGCGGTCAATCCCGATCGGGACGATCCCTTTTACGCCGACGGGCGGCTGGACGAGACGCATCTCAACGACTTCGACCTGACCACCGCCCGCCTCGTTGTCGACGCCCGCTCGCGGCGCTGGCGCGGCCATTTCGACTTCAATCTGAACGGCTACAGCGGCTACCAGCAAATCGACCATGTCTACAACCCGAATGCGCCGGGCGACCCGGGCGCCAACTACCGCCGCCGCCGGCCCGACATGTACGTCAACGAAGCGTATGTCGAAATGCTGAAGGAAAGCCATTCCGGCCTCGGCTTCAAGGTCGGCCTGGTGAAAATGCCGTTCGGGCTCGAAGCCAGGCCGGAGCTGATCGGCCGCTCGTTTCTCGACGCGCCGAACCTGACCGGCTCGTACCTGAACCGCCCCTACAACGCGACCGACGCGGTCGTCCTGCCGCATGCGTCCCGCCTTCTCGATCCGGCGGTGGCGGCGCTGATCAATTACGAACTCCGCGACATCATCCGCTTCGAAGCGGGAATTTTCCAGGAGCGTTCGGGGAACCGGATATACAACCTCGGCGACCGCGACTACGCCAACCTGCATAACGAAGCCGAATATCCCCTGTCCCATCAGGTCGGCGTCAGCATTTTGCCGCTCGAGGGGTGGGAATTGTCCCTCACCTACCGCAACCGTTTCAGCCGCACCCGGGGCGTCCGCGCCTGGTCGAACAGCCCCTACCGCTCCGATTTCCGCCAGAATTGGGCGACCGGCGACAGCGATCCGTCATGGGACGCGGCCACCGGCCAATGGGCGGACAACGGCGGCGGCCCCGGCTTCGGATCGCGGCGGAACGAGCAGGCTTTCACCGCCGGCATCGCGGTGGAAATACCCAACACCAGGCTGGCGGTGCAGCTCGAATACGCCCACGGCTGGAACCAGGGATTCAACAAATACATCAAATCGGACAACGTCAACCTCGGCCTCACATACCGTCTGACGCCGTTCCTGACCCTGTTCGGCCAGGCCGAATGGCTGCACGTGAAGGACAGAAGCTGGATGGCGCAGACGTCCCCCGGCACCTGGCAACGGGACACCCGCAACAACCGCCTTTACCGCTTCCTGATCGGCGCCGAGTACGAGCTGATGCGCGGCCTCACCCTCGAGGCCGGCTGGCAGTACGAGTACTGGAACTACTCGTCCTCCATCGGCGACGGCGCCGGTTCGATAGAGCGCACTCTCACCGCCAACATGGGCTACCTTGGGACGAGGTTTGTGTTTTAGAAAGCGGACAGGGCAATTCAAGATTTAAGATTGTAGATTGTAGATTTAAGATTTATTCTTGGGCGGAACGTTTGTTATTGTGATAAATCTTAAATCTACAATCTACAATCTTAAATCTTAAATCGGGAGGTTTTCCATGGCATCATTTTCCGACATGCCTCTCGGGCAATTCGTCGCCCAGGCCGCGTCCGACTCGCCGGTGCCGGGCGGCGGCGGCATTGCCGCGCTGGCCGGCGCGCTCGGATCGGCCATGGCCGCCATGGCCGCCAATTTCACGGCCGGGAAGCCGAAATTCGCCGAACACGACGCATCGATGCGCCAGACATTGTCCGCGCTCGAGCCGCTCATCCGCGGCCTGACCCGGGCGGTGGACGCCGACGCGGCCGCCTTCTCCGGCATTAGCGAAGCGTACAAACTGCCCCGCGACACCGACGAGGCGAAAGCGAAACGGAAGGCCGCCATCGAGGAAGCGTTGACCTCGTCCATGCGCGTCCCGCTGGCGGTGGCGCGGCAGTGCCGGGAAGCGGCCGAACTCTTGCCGCCCCTTGCCGAGGCCGGCAACCCGAACCTGTTGTCGGACGTCGAAGTGGCGGGCATATTGCTCGAGGCCGCCGCCCGCGCCGCCCGCGTCAACGTGCTGGTCAACTCCGGCCCGTTGCGGTCGGACGAAGCCCGGAAAGCGGAGGCGGAGGCGGAAAAGGCGGTTGCCCGCGCGGCCGAGCTGTCGGCCCGGGCCGCCGCCATCATTGCCCAGCGAAGGAAAGCATAAGGAAAACGCCATGACCCAGCGCAGCGCCGCCATCAACCGCACCACCGGCGAAACCCAGATATCCCTCACCCTCGATCTCGACGGATCGGGCAAAAGCAC
>JAVBRW010000426.1:0-8207 GCA_031547475.1 Planctomycetota bacterium | reverse complement strand
TGGAGAATGGCACATGCAACGGTCGCAATTTGAAACGTATATTCGTTCAATCCCCGATTTCCCCAAGCCGGGCATTGTTTTCAAGGACATCACGCCCGTATTGGAGAACGCCGAAGCGTTCCGGTATTCGGTCGACTGGTTCTGCGACATGTTCGGGAAATCCGGCGCGACCAAGGTGTGCGCGGCCGAGGCGCGCGGTTTCATGTTCGCCGCCGCCGTCGGCTACAGGCTGGGCTGGGGCATAGTCCCCATCCGGAAGCCGGGCAAGCTGCCGTACCGGAACATCTGCCAGTCCTACGCGCTCGAGTACGGCACCGCCACCCTCCACATCCACGAGGACGCGGTGAAGCCGGGGGAAAGGGTCCTGCTGGTGGACGATCTCCTCGCCACCGGCGGCACCGCCGACGCCATGGCGCGGCTGGTGACGCAACTGGGGGCCGAGGTCGTCGGCTTCGGCTTCGTCATCGAACTCGATTTTCTCAAGGGCAGGGAATTGCTGAAAAAATACCGGGTCGAGAGCCTGGTGCATGTCGCGAGCGAGTGAAACCCATTATGGACGCTATCAGGGAAAAGAAAAAAGCGTGGCGCCGCGCGCTGGTCGAACTCTTTCGGCTCATTCCCCGCGAGGATCGCCGCCGCCTGGACGCGGCCCTGTCGGAACGCGCGCTCGAGTATGCCAGGCGCTCGGGCGCCGGATTGCTGATGGGGTTCGCCCCCATGGCGGACGAGCCGGACCTGTCCGCCTGTTTTCGCCTGTGGCTCAAGGGGGGCGGGCAGCTCGCCCTGCCGGTGTGGCTCGGGGGCGACAAAATGATTGTCCGCCGGATCGACAACCTCGATTCGCAGCTGCGCCCGGGCAGGGGCGGCATACTCGAACCGCTGGACACGTTGCCGGAGGCGGCGCCGGAAACCGTCGAGCTGGTCATCGCGCCCGGCCGCGCCTTTTCGGAAAATTGCGCCCGCATGGGCCGCGGCTCCGGCTGTTACGACGCGCTGTTCCGCGCCCATGAGGTGGCCAAGTTCGGCGTCGCCTACGATTTCCAGGTGTTCCCGGAAATCCCCACCTATTTCGGCGATGTGCGGCTGGACGCGGTCGTGACGCCGACGAGAACGGTCAAGCATGAATGAAACAGTGATTTTGGCGCTTGAATCCTCGTGCGACGAGACCGCCGGCGCGCTGATGCGGAACGGGCGGGAAGTGCTGGCGCAGTTTGTCGCGAGCCAGGTGGATTTGCACCGGATGTACGGCGGCGTGGTGCCGGAGGTGGCGTGCCGCGCGCACATGGAATGCCTGCTGCCGGGCGTGGAAAAAATGCTCCTGGACGCCAAGCTGGACCCCTCGAAAATCGACGCGGTGGCGGTCACCAACCGCCCGGGCCTTATCGGCGCCCTGCTGGTCGGCGTGTCGGCCGCCAAGGCGCTGGCGCTGGCGTGGCGGAAGCCCCTTATCGGCGTCGATCACATCGAAGCCCACATCGCCGCCGCCGGCCTGGCCGAGCCCCGGCTGGCCGCGCCCTATGTGGCGCTGGTCGTGTCCGGCGGCCACACCAACCTGTACCTGGTCGGCGAGGGCGGCGGGGAAATGAAACTGCTCGCCTCGACCCTGGACGACGCTGCGGGGGAGGCGTTCGACAAAGCCTCCAAGCTGCTCGGCCTCGGTTTTCCCGGCGGACCCGCCATCGAAAAGGCGGCCAGGGCGGGGAATCCCCGCGCCCATTCCTGGCGCCAATCCTGTCTGCCGCCGGACGGGACGAGCTTTTCCTTCAGCGGCCTGAAGACGGCGGTCATGTACGCGGCCCGGGGCAGGGCGGGCAGAAAAGGCCCGCTTCTCCTGGACGAACAGGGCGTGGCCGACGCGGCCGCCTCGTTCCAGGAGGCTGTGACGCACGCCCTGGTGTCCCGGACCATGGAAGCGGCGGCGGAGAACCGGGTCGGCTGGATAGCCCTCGGCGGCGGGGTGGCGGCGAACGGGTATCTCCGGGCCGCGCTGGCGAAGGCGGCGGCCGAACGCAATCTGCAGGTCGCCATTCCCCCCATGTCCCTGTGCACCGACAACGCCGTCATGGTCGGGGCCCGGGCGCAGGCGCTGTTCGACGCGGGCGTCCGCGACGGGCTGGATTTGGAGACGAAGGCGAGATGACTGCAATTCACAATTCACAATTCTCAATTCACAATTAAACTGCGGCATAATTGTGAATTGAGAATTGTGAATTGTGAATTGCATAATAAGGGAAAACGTCAATGTCCATGATGGTGGCTTCTTTGGCCAGCGGTTCGTCCGGCAACTCGTATTATTTCCAGTGCGCGGAAGGGGCGGTGCTGGTCGACGCCGGGCTGTCGGGAAAGCGCCTCGTCGACAATATCGTCGCGGCCGGCGGCGATCCCGGGCTGATCAAGGGCGTTATCGTCACCCATGATCACCACGATCATGTCGCCGGCGCCGGCGTCTTGCAGCGGAAACACGGGTGGAAGCTGTGGATGACCCAGGGCACCCGGGACGCCGCCGCCGATCGCCTGAAAAGCGTCACGGTCGAAACGGTGCGGCCGGGCGCCGGCCTGGACGCCGCCGGCATGCGCTTCGAATTCGTGGCCACCCCCCACGACGGCGCCGAGCCGATCATGGTCGCGGCCGAGCGGGGCGGCCGCCGCTGCGGGGTTTTCACCGATCTCGGACATGCATTTACAGGGCTGGAGGATTGGCTGGACGGCCTCGATTTCGTTTTTCTGGAAAGCAACTACGATCCCGATCTGCTTGCCGCCAACCGCAAATACCCCGCCTATCTCAAGGCGCGTATTCGCGGCGCGCACGGCCACTTGTCCAACGCCGAAGCTGCCGATTTGGTCGGCCGGCTGCCGGGCGAGCGCCTGCGGCGGGTGGTGCTGTCCCATTTGTCAGAGGAGAACAACCGCCCCGAACTCGCCTTCGACTGTTTCGCCTCCCGCGCCGCCGAGCGCATGCGCGCCCTCGGCATGAAGGTGGGGGTGGCGAGAAGGCACGAGGCGATGCGGTTGTGCGAAGTGGTGAATTACGAAAATTCACAGTTCACGATTCACAATTCACAATTTTCCATGCACAGCGCATAGTGCAATCCGCATTGTGAATCGTGAATTGTAAATTGTGAATTGTAAATTACGAATTGTAAATTGTGGATTGTGAATCGCCATGTCCGCATCCCAGAACGAAACGCGCGAAGACGTGCTGCATGTGCCCAATCTGTTCGAGTATTTCTGCTCTCGGACGTCGGACGACATGCGCACCCGGGGGAGCCGCAACGACGAGGCTCCCGCCATGTCGTTTGCCAGCCTGATCATCACGGTTCTCCTGGCCTTCGCCTTTTACGTTTTCGGCAAGCCGCAGTTGGCCAAGGCCGCCTTTGTCCTCTTTGGCGTTCTCCTCCTGTGGACGATGTGGGGCGTGGTCATCCGATCGTCCGAGCAGCTGAGCCGGAAGGCGGACAACATCAAGTCCGGCGTGTTCCCGCCCGATTCGGCGCCGTTTGTCCTCGCCCGGCTCAAGTGGTGGAACCATCTGGTCGTGCCGCTCCGTTGGGGCAAGCACAGCCGGCTGTTCGATCGGCGGACGAAGCTGGAGCGGAAAATCGAGGAAATGGAGCGGCGCATCGGAGAGGCGGTGGCCAGGAGCGGCGGCGCCGCCTACCAGCCTCCCTCCGAAGCGGAAGCGGTCGAAATGGCGGCGAGGCTCAACAACTTCTCCGATCGGAACGATATCGAGAACACCTTCGCCGGCGAAACGAACGAGATCGCCAAGCTCCGTTCCGAGTTGGCCCTCTACAAGGGGCTTCTCCACAAGCTGGACGAAATGTCGGACAAGCTGGAACGGATCGAGAAATTGTCGGTCGTCTTCCATTCGGTCAGCCCCGACGATTTGTCGCAGGTGGTGTCGGAGGCGATACAGCTTCTCGAGGAACGCCGCATTCTGGTGCTGAATGTGGACACCATCGATCCGAACGATTTCATCGACCTGGTGACGGTGCGGGTGGGGTGAGGAAATGATTTGCGGGATAATCGCGGATTTTTTTTCAAAAGCCTGCGAAACGAAAATATCGATAGGCAGTTTAAATAAGCGCGCGCAATCGTCTTTTCCCCGCCATTGATGGAAATGTCCAGCCCGAACAAACCCGAACATTCCCTTGCAATTCTTCACGACATGGTCTATCCTGTGTTCACGCGTGGCATTGCCGCCGCTGCGATTACGGCGAAGAGGGACGCGCCGCACCATCCCCGGCAGGAGGAATCCGCATGTCCGAAGACAACGAAACACCGGAATTGGGTGAAAAAACCGCACCGCTGGACGAAAGCGCCTTCGATAACGTTTTTCCCGAACTGCCTCCCGATCAGGACGGCGAGCCGGCGGCCCCGGTATGCCATATTCCTTTTTCGGCCCACCCCCCGTCCGAAGGGGAAGGGGAAAAAGGCGACGAAACCGTCGATCTCGCCCCGCTCGCCTCCGAGGCGGAGCACGCCAAGCTGGCCGCCGGTTTCCCCGAAGTCATGCGGACCGGCGGGCGCGTATCGGCCAACACCGGCCTTCAGCGCGCCGCCAGCCTGCCGCCGGACGACGGCCTGAAACCGGGCGATCCCATACCGGGCGAGGAAGGCGTGCGGGTCAAGCCGGATCTCGATCTGCTGAAGGAAGTGCCGTTCCTCGAACCGTTGTACAACGAGACCTACCTCTACCTCGTGCCCCGCGATCCGGAAAGCATTTTCGTGGTGTGGGAAGTCGGGGCCGACAGCCGCGACGCCTTGACGGAAAAATACGGCGAAAAGTTTTTCGAAAACAACCGGCTCATCCTCCGCGTCTACCAGGTCACCGGCATCGAATTCGACGGCACCAACGCGCACTCGTCGTTCGAGGTGGACGATTGGCTGGCCGACAAGAACGAGTACTGGATCAAGGTCAAGCCGGACAACGACTATGTCGCCGAAATCGGCTACCGCTCGAACGGCACCACCTATTTCGAAAAAATCGCCCAGTCGAACGTGGTGTTCGCCCCCAAGGGATCGATCACCAACCAGCAGAAATACGCGGAATGGCCGTCGGTCGATGTCGATCCGAACAACGTCATACTCGAGATCCCGACCAAGGACTGGCGTATCAACCAGTACAACTACTGGAAAAACCGCACCCATTACGCGCAGGAGGAAAAAGGCTACTGGGCGCTGGTCCTGCACCAGCATTTGCCGTTCATCCACCATCCGGAATACGATGTCCCGCTCGAGGAGCAGTGGTTCTGCGAAGCGGTGATCTCGGTTTACACCCAGCTTTTGAACATGTTCTGGCGGCTGGAAAAGGACAAGGTCGATTTCCGCGTCACCCTGTCGCTGACGCCGTCCCTGTTGTCGATGATGCAGACGCCCCTCCTCAAGCAGCGGGCCGCGCGCCACATCGACGAATGCATTGCCCTCGCCACCCGCGAGCGGGACAATTCGAAAGGCAAGCCCTGGTACAATACGATTGAGCAGACGCTCCACCGCTTCTGGATAGCCAAAACCGTGTTCGACGCCTACGAGGGCGATCTGACCCGGGGGTACAAGGATTTCCAGGACATGGGGAAGGTCGAGATCATCACCTGTCCCGCCACCCACATGATTCTTCCGTTGTTCAAGCACGCTCCGGAAGCGATCAACGGGCAGATCGGCACGGCGGTCAAACAGTACGAGCGCGTGTTCGGCCGCGCGCCCCGGGGCATGTGGCTGCCGGAGAACGCGTTCACGCCCGGCATCGACAAATTCCTCGCCGCCCACGGCATCAAGTGGACGCTGGTCAGCGCCACCGGCATCAACCAGGGGGACACCCGTTCGTTCTTCGGCACCGACGCGCCGGTGGTGTCGCCGGCCGGCGTGGCGTTCTTCGGCATCGACGAGGAGACGCGCGCCTCGGTGTGGTCGCGGGAAGGCGGCTATCCCGGCCACGTCAATTACAAGGAATGGTACCGCGATCTCGGCTACGAGGCGGACTGGAACTATCTGCCCGAGTATTTCCACACCGCCAATGTGCGGCGGAACACCGGCATCAAGTATTACCGCATTTCCAAAAAGGGCGGCAACCTCGGCGACAAGGATTACTACAACCCGATGTGGGCGGAAGGCACGGTGCACGAGCAGGCCGGCCAGTTCGCCTTCTACCGGGGCGCCAAAGCCAATCACACTCTCAGGGCCACCAACCGGAAGTCCATGGTCGTCTCCGCCTACGACGCCGAATTGTTCGGCCACTGGTGGGAGGAGGGGCCGATGTGGATCGAGTCGGTGCTGCGGAAGCTGCTCTACGATCAGCAGGAGGTCCGCCCGATCACGCCGTCCGAATACCTGGGCGAGCACAAGCACCACCAGAAAATGATGCCGGGCGCCAGTTCGTGGGGCAAGAAGGATTATTTCCAGACCTGGGTCGACGGCCGCAGCTACCAGCCCAACTGCTGGGTTTACCGCCACATGTTCCGCCTGTCGCAACGGATGATCGATTTGGCGACCAAGTACAGGAACACCGAAAACCCGCTCCTGGTGCGCGCCCTGAACCAGGCGGTGCGGGAGTTGTTCCTCGCCATTTCGTCCGACTGGGGCTTCCTTATCGAGACCGGGCAGGCGGTCAGGTATTCGGAGCTCCGCATCACCAACCATTCCGCCCGGGCGCGGGAATTGATGCGGCAGATCGAGAACGACGCTATCGACCTGACCTATTTGTGCACGCTGGAAATGGCGGACTGCCCGTTCGCCTTCGACGATATGGATTTCCGCTGCATGGCGAGGGATTGAGACAATAATGTGGATTAAGCGATTTTTGCGAAGCGGGCATTCGGCGGTTTGAATGCCCGCTTCGCAAAACTTCAGCCGATAACGAACGGAACCGTTTTTCTATGGCGAACATTCCTTCCTTTAGTCCGAAGGCTTTGTCCCGGGGACTGGTATTGCCTTTCCGCGGCATGGCGTATCTTCTTGCCAACCGGGGCCTGAAACGCTACGCCGCGCTGCCCCTCGTCGTCAACATCTTTCTCTACGTTCTGGCGTTCCTCGTGTTTTTCTACTTCCTGTCCCGTTGGCAGGTAAGCAATGTCGCATGGGAATTCCTGGGCCCGGTGGGCGGCTGGCTGGCGGCGGCGGTCAATTGGATGGGGTGGATGGTCAAGCTGGTGGTGGTGCTGGTCGCGCTCGGGGCCGCCTTTTTTACCTTCACCGCCGTCGGCATGGTGGTCGCCTCTCCTTTCAACGACATGCTTTCGGAAAAAGTCGAACTTTCCTATACGGGTGGCGGCAAGCGGCTCGATATGCCTTTCCGCTTCACCACCAAGGCTGCGATGATCAGTTTGTACGATTCGTTGCGCAACCTTGTCCGGCAATTGGGATATACGGTAATCGCGCTGCCGTTTCTCCTGGTGCCGGTGGTCGGTTTCGTGCCATTGTTCCTGGTTGGCGGATATTTCGCCGGTTTCGGCTTTCTCGATGCGGCGATGGCGCGCAATTACCTCCGCCCTCCCCACAAACGGTTGATCAGCCGCGGCCATTTTTGGGAAATAGTCGGTTTCGGCATAATGATGCAAGGCTTGTTCGCCATCCCCTTGATCGGGATTCTGCTCATGCCGGTGGGGGTGGTGGCGGGGACGCTTCTCTATTGCGGCGAGGATTGGGAAAAGCTGCTGCGCGAGGCCGGCATGGACAAGCCGCCCGGATTCCAGCCGCCGAAACCGACGATGGTTACAGTTTCGGAATCGCTTCCCGCCGCCGGGTAAAATACTTGACCGCGAAGCCGAAATCGCGGACTATGTTTACGCTTGTTTCTTCCGATTGGATCACTGCAAAAGGACTGACACCAGATGGCATCGAAGAAAGAGCACAAGAGGCGTCGGAAGTCGAGGGAGAAGGCCGGTCCGGCCATTGAAAGGTTGATTCCCGGCCTGTTGTCGGCTTCGGAATTGAACAACCTGGATTTGTTGTCGGGCGTCGGCGGTTCCGTGCCGGAGGCCGAGGAGAAGGCGATGGAGGAAAACGTCGGGCGGGAATCGGCCGATCATCAGGCCGACGAGGAAGCCGCCGCGTTGAAGGAATACGAGGAAAAGGAACGGGCGCGCATCACCGCCGAATCGGTGCGCCGCACCCGCAAGGCCGAGGAGGCGAAGGCGGCGGCCGCAGCGGAGCCGGCGGTCGGTCATGAAACGGAGGAAAAGGAGCGTCGCCGCCAGGAAGAGGCGGCGGCG
>JAVBRW010000027.1:0-4153 GCA_031547475.1 Planctomycetota bacterium | reverse complement strand
AGCGCCTCAAAAATTCTGGAAAGTGCTTTAAAGTCATCATTACCGCCTGCATGCGCAAGCTACTGATTGTAATGAACAGTGTATTGAAAAATAAAACAGCTTATTTGACTAAATGAAAATTTTCCGAACACAAACGCTACCAGGGACCGATGCGTTTGTCACAAGCCGAAGTCCGAAAATAAAAACGTCTTCTCTATAATCCCCTCCGATCACGCCCAAGTCACGCATTTCAAGCCAGGCACGCGCGCGAACTCGCCTAGATTGTTGGTGGCAAGGGTGACGCCGAGGCTGATCGCCTGCGCCGCTATCAACGTGTCCAGGGGGCCTATCGGCATTCCCTTCTTTTCCAGGGCGGAACGGATTTCGCCATACTTCGCGGCGGCGGCGGCGGCATCGAACGGCGCGATTTCCAGTGGAAGCAGGAACGCTTCCAGCGCTTCCGCGTTTTTTGCCCTGGACTGGCTCTTGGCCACCCCGTAGCGCAACTCGCCGACGGTGATGGAGGAAACGCCGACATCGCCGGGCTGGAGAGAGGCAAGGTGTTTGCGAATGCTTTCCGGCTTGTTTTTGATCAGGTATATGCAAATGTCGGTATCCAGGAGAATCTTCATGCAAATGGATCCTCCCGGTCCTGGGACGAAGGCTGATTTCTCCCGTCGGCCATGAAATCGGGCGTGAACCGATCAAGGGCTTCGTACAACATGTCCCACGAAGCGTCCTCGGGGAACAGCACCACCGCGATCCCGACGCGCCGTATGTTGACGGCATCGCCCTTGAAGCGAAATTCCCTGGGCAGCCGCACGGCCTGACTGCGCCCATTGGTGAACAGTTTGGCTTTCCGCAAGATGTCGTCTCCAAAGATATATATCAATAATATATACCATTCCTTTCCGCTGTCAAACCGTTTTCCTTCAACCATTCATACTGCATTGTATCTTCGCGCAGTGCATTTCCCCGGCATGTTGCGATTTTGTCTGAAAGGAACCCTCCTCTCTTGGGCATGTATAGTGGAAGGCCGAAACGGCGGGTTTTCCCATAAAACCTGAAGGCGGACACCGAACCGGCCGATAATTAATCATGGCACCGGCTGTCAGGCGACGGCCCAGAAATGGACACCCGCTATGGATGAAGAGACCCCGTCCTGGTTTTACTCCGCGCCTCTGGCCACCCTGCTGCTGTGCGGAGCGGTCGCCATTTTCCTTCTCGGCTATCTCCCGGAGGCCAAAAAGGCCAGGGAGTGCGAAGCGATGGTGGTGGAGGCGGAGCGAAGGATTAACGAACTGTGCCAACAGGAAGCCATGGCAAAACGGCGCATAGCCGAGATCGAGGCGGGCGTTCCGGAAGCGGTCGAGGAAGCGGTGCGGGAGGTTCTCCGTTTGGGCGGAGCCGACGATTTCCTGCCCGCGCGGGGAATTGGCGAGGAAAAGGACCGCGTGCCGAGCGCCAGGCCGGTGCGGCAGGTCGGCAGCGCGCGAACGCGAAGATGAATTCGGGGTTCGGAGGATTTCCTCCGGGAATGAGGCACTATGCCAGACGTATTGTCGCAGAGCGAGGTTGATGCCCTCCTGAACGCGGTGGACGCCGGCGCCGTCGACATCGCGGGCGCCGCCGAGGCCAAGCCGGCGGCGGCGAAGGAGGCCGAGCTCCCGGAAGACGTCCAGATCTACGATTTCAAGCGGCCGGAACGCGTCTCCACCGACCAGATCCGCTCCATCGAAATGATGCACGAAGTGCTGGCCCGAAAGCTCGGCGCCAGCCTTTCCGCGTATCTGCGGACCAGTGTCGACGTCAAGATGGCCTCGGTCGAGCAGCTCACCTACCAGGAATTCCTGATGAGTTTGCCGAACCCCACCTGTTTCAATTTGCTGAAATGTGAACCGCTGGACGGCTCCATGGTCCTCGAGATCAACCCGTCCATCGTCTTCCCCATTCTCGACAAGCTGTTGGGCGGCGGCCACGGCGACCCGATCATTCCCGACCGCGAAATGTCGGACATCGAATGGCGCCTGATCAGCCACGTCACCACCGAAACGCTGGCGTTCCTCCGCGATTGCTGGAAACCGATCATGGACATCGATTTCCACGTCAGCGGCCGCGAATCCAACCCCATGCTCATGCAGATCGTCCCGCCGAACGAGGTGGTGATCCTGGTCTGTTTCGAAATCCGCATGGGCGACTCGTCCGGCATGCTCAACCTGTGCATCCCCTTCCCGGTCATCGAGCCGAAAATCGGCGACTTCTCCACCATCCAGACCTGGTTCCAGACCCGGCGCACCTCGGACGCGACGCTGGAAAACGCCAAGCTGAACGAAGGCGTCAAGACGGCGCCCCTGGAGGCGGTGGTGTACATGGCCAAGACCCACATCAGGATGCGGGACTTGCTGAAGCTGCGGACGGGCGATTTGATCCTGACCAAGAAGGACGTTTCCGAGCCGTTGATGATGACTATCGCCGACCGGCCCAAGTTCTGGGTTTATCCTGGCCAGCACCGCCATTACAAAGCGGTGCGGGTGGACCGGGAGACGGCGATCGATGACGAACTGTGATGAACTGTGAAATGCCATGGCTGAGGAAAGGAAGGGCTCGACGTTGCTGCGACCGCGTTTTCTCCTGTTCTGCATGTACGTGATGCTGTATGTCACGATTCGTTCGACAGGGGAAATCGGTTACCAGACCGCTTCCATCAATGGAAGCGGAACCAGGCAGCACATTGTCGGACCGACCAACCTGGCGCCGCGCTGGCGGCGGCAGGTGTACCGGATTTTCTTCTCCCCGCTGATGGTGGCGGAGGAGGAGGGCAGGCGGTTGCTGGCGCGCGGCGAAGGCCTGGTGCGGGACGCCGGGCGGCGCGGAAGGGATCTGTTCTAACATGTCCGTCGGAATGATCAATCCCGAAATCGCCGAAAAGGGCGGCCGCATCGCGCATGCCTTGATGGAGGGCGGCGCGGCCGGCTGGTCGACCCTGATCGGCAAAAACGTCACCTACGCGACGGTCGACCTCGATTACGGCCGGCCGGCGGAAGTGATCAAGCCCGAGGACGCCGGGGAAGCGGTGGCGACGCCGGTCGACTGGTCCGGGGACAATTCCGGCAAGGTATACCTGATCGCGCCCGCCGCCGGCGCCAAGGAAGTGGTGGCGTACATGATGGCGCTCATGCTCGGCGGCAACGCCAATCCGGCCGCCACCCAGCTCGACGCGGAAGGGATGGACGCCTATTCGGAGGCGGTGAACAGCTTTTTCGGCCAGGGCGCGCAACAGGCGCGGGGCGAGATCGGCGGCGCCATCAAAACGGCGGTGGGCGCGAGCAAACTGGTGGATTTCACCAAAACCTCCCCCAACGACGAGATTGAGGCGGGCGATTATCTCCGGGTCAGGATCAAGGTGACGATAGAAGGCAGGCCGCCGTTCAACGTGTCGCTGCTGATCGGCCGTTCGGTCACCGGAGTGGCGCCCGACGCGGCGGATCCGGCCAAGGCGGCGGCGGAAGCGGCGGCGGCGGCCGAAAAGCTCGGCGTCAATCCGGCGAATCTCGCCATCGCCATGAAAATAAAGCTTCCGGTGATCGTCAACATCGCCACCAAGAAAATGCGGATGGAGCTGATTCAGGGCATGTGCCCCGGCACCATCATCGAGTTCCGCAAAATGTCGGGCGAAAACCTCGACGTCGTCGCCTCCAACGTCAAGGTGGCGACGGCGGAGGCGGTGATTGTCAACCAGTGTTTCGGCGTGCAGATCAGGAGCATTGTCGATCCGCGCGTCATGGTGAAGGATTAATTGCATGCACTATTTGCAGGTAGAAGACGATTTCGCGTCCGCCCACCAGTTGCGCGAATATCAGGGGAAATGCGAAAACCTGCACGGCCACAACTGGCGCGTGCGGTTGAAAATCAAGGGCGCGCGGCTTGACGCGACCGGCATGCTTCTCGATTTCGGCGTATTGAAAAAGCTGTTGAAGGAATGCCTCGACCGGCTCGATCACAAATTCCTGAACGACACCCCGCCGTTCGACCGGGTGAATCCGACTTCGGAAAATCTGGCGAAATACCTGTTCGACGAAATGAACAAGGTTCTGCCCGCCGGCGTGGTTGTGCACGAAGTGACGGTGTGGGAATCCGAAAAATGCGCCGCGACATATGATGCGGATGCCTGAAG
>JAVBRW010000067.1:0-5049 GCA_031547475.1 Planctomycetota bacterium | reverse complement strand
CTCTTGACAAAGTTTTTGTTTTGAATATAACTATATTTTGTCGGAAGGGGGTCGTCGGTGCGCTATCTCATCGAGAATAACCTCCCTCCGAACCTCCGTTTACCCCTCACCCTGGTTCCCGTCTTTTTCTGACCGCGCGGTCAGGGGCGGGAACCTTTTTTTTTACGTTTCGGGAACTATGGGACGGGTTGTTTTCTCCCGTGGTTGCCTCGTCCACGCAAGGAGACGGATAATGGATCTCAAGGGTTCGAAGACTGCTGCCAATTTGATGGCGGCTTTTGCCGGCGAATCGCAGGCGCGCAACCGTTACACCTATTTCGCCGCCAAGGCGAGAGCGGAAGGCTTTATCCAGATTGCCGACATTTTCGAGGAAACGGCCGGCCACGAAAAGGAACACGCCAAGCGGCTGTTCAAGTTCATGACCGGCGGCGAGCAGCAGGTGGCCGCGGCCTATCCGTTCGGCGTCATCGGCACCACGGCCGACAACCTGCAGGAAGGAATCAACGGCGAGCATTACGAAAATACCGTCATGTATCCCGAGTTTTCCAAGACGGCGAAGGAGGAAGGGTTCAAGGATATAGCCGAAGCGTTCCATTATATCGGTCGCGCTGAAGTGTATCATGAGCATCGCTACGCCGCGTTGAAGAAGAATATTCTTGAAGGCACCGTGTTTCACAAAGCGAAATCCATCACCTGGCGCTGCCGTAACTGCGGATACAATCACGAAGGCACCGACGCGCCGAAGGTATGTCCCGCCTGCGCCCATCCGCAGGCCCATTTCGAAGTATTGTGCGAAAATTACTGATGTTCGTCGAAGCGGTGGACATACCGCGGCCCGCTGTTTTCATGGTTCGGACTCTACTATCGATACTTTACGTGAATGTTCCGGCCGGCGGGATGACACTCAATGCCGGGAGGGGCGGAACGATTGGCGTTCCGATCCCGCAAGGAGAATTGCGATGAAGCTCAATGACATGTACAAGTGTGAATGCGGCGCTGTCCTGGAAGTGGCCAACGGTTGCGAATGCGGCGACACGGCGGCGCCGACCTGCTGCGGCAAGCCGATGCAGCAGCTCAAGGAAAACACGGTGGACGCGGCCAAGGAAAAGCATGTGCCGGTGCTGGAGAAGGTCGAGGGCGGCTGGAAGGTGAAGGTCGGCTCGGTGCCGCACCCGATGACGCCGGAACATTACATTGTCATTATCGAACTGATTGCCGACGGCCAGGTGCTGCGGCAGAGCCTGACCCCCGCCGACAAGCCGGAAGCGGTGTTCCTGACCAAGGCCAAGGCGGTCATGGCGCGGGAATTCTGCAACCTGCACGGATTGTGGACGGCGAAATAACGCATTGCGCGTGGGCAGGCACCCTGGCGGTTTGGGAAACCGGCACCTCGAGAGAGGGGCCGGTTTTTTTCGCTTACGGAACCAGTACCGCCTTCACCGTCTCACCCTTCTCGACCGCCGCCAGCGCCTCGTTCGCCTGCGCGAGCGGGAAGCGGTGCGTGATAAGCCGCGAATACGCCTTGATGTTGTCGATGACCAGGCCGAGGGATTGCCGCAAGTGCCGCGTGTCCGACAGCCACACGCCCTGGATGCGGAGATTCTTGAAATTGACGATGCGGAACCAGTCGACCGCAATCTCGCCGGTCGGCACGGCGATGCCGGAGGTCAGGACGGCGCCGCCCCGGCGGGCAAGGGTCAACGCTTCCGATACGGCCGCGTTGGTGCCGGCGCATTCGTAGACCCAGTCCGCCCCGCGCCCGTTGGTGAGTTCCCGGACCCTGGCGAGGCGCTCTTCCTGCGGCAGCGCTTTCCGGTCGAACACGTGGGTGGCGCCGAGTTCGCGGCATATTTCGGTGCGGAGCGATTCGCGGCCGATGACCACGATGTTCCTCGCGCCCGCGCGCTTCGCCAAATCGACGGCGAATATGCCCAGCGGGCCCGGCCCTTGGATGACGGCGGTGTCGCCGGTTTCGGGCCGCTGGATGTCGAATCCGTGCGCGGTGGTGGCGCCGGAGCAGCAGGCCGGGACCAGCACGGCCGGGTCGACCTGGCGGTAGTCCTGGAGGTTGACCAGCTTGGTGCCCCGCCGGAGCATGATGTGGGTGGCGTAGCAGCCGTTGAGGTGCGGCGCCTCGGTCATCGGGATGTGGATGCCGTAGGTGCGGCGGTTCTGGCACAGGGCGGGATCGCGCAGGACGACGCAGAAAAAGCATTTTCCGCACGACAGCCCGCGCTCCCAGGTCATGAAATCGCCCGGCCGCATTTCCCTGCCGTCGATGTCCAGCAGCCGGCCGCCGGTCGCCACCACTTCGCCGACGCCCTCGTGGCCGGGAATCATCGGCAATGTCGTCCGGACGTCCTCGCCCTTTCCGATGTGCACGTCCGATCCGCAGACGCCGGCGGCGAGGATGCGGACCAGCGTTTCGCCCTCGCCCGGTTCGGGCAGGGGGAATTCGCGCTCGACCAGCGGCAGGTTGAACTGTTCGATAACCATTGCCTTGACCGTCGACATGGCTTGCTCCTTTTGCGTATCGCGTTGGCGGGCATAAACGCGCAAAACTTCGGCGGTGAACCGAAGTTTTGCGCAACGCATCGTGAAAATACATGGTAGCAGGGCTTTGCCGCGTTGTCCAGTCCCAAAACGCCGGATCCGGCCTACTCTTTCCG
Organism: Planctomycetota bacterium; assembly: GCA_031547475.1. Lineage (GTDB taxonomy): Bacteria > Planctomycetota > SZUA-567 > SZUA-567 > SZUA-567 > JAJBSZ01. Next base: position 2,380 of record JAVBRW010000067.1, on the reverse strand, counting down.
CAACCCGAGGTGATCGGCCAGGAAGCGTTCCATTTCGCGGTAGAAGTCGAAACGGTTTTCCTCGTTGTGGAATCCGTGGCCCTCGTTTTCCTTGACCATGTAGGTAACGGGAAGGCCGCGCGCGCGGACCGCCTCGACAATCTGATCCGATTCCGCTTTTTTGACCCGCGGATCGTTGGCGCCCTGCGCCACCAGTAGGGGTGCGCGAATCCGATCGGCGTGGAAATACGGCGACACGCTTTTCAAAAGCTCCTTGTCTTTCACCGGATCGCCTATTTGCCGGTAGGTCATTTCCATGGTCGGCTTCCAGTAGGGCGGGAAGCTGGCCAGCAGGGTGAACAGGTTCGACGGCCCGACATAGCTTATGCCGCAGGCGTAGAGATCGGGCGTGAAGGCAAGCCCGGCCAGCGCCGCGTAGCCGCCGTAGGAGGCGCCGTAAATGCCCACCCGTTTCGCGTCGACGACTCCCTCGGCTTCGAGCCACCTCACCCCGTCCGTGATGTCGTCCTGCATTGCCTTGCCCCATTCCTTGAACCCGGCGCGCCAGAAATCGCGCCCGTAGCCGGTGGAGCCGCGATAGTTGACCTGCAGTACGGCGGCGCCCCGGTTGGCGACGAACTGCGCTTCCGAATCGTAGCCCCACGAGTCCCGCGTCCACGGGCCGCCGTGCGGGATGACCAGAAGCGGCAGGTTCTTTTCGGGAAGCCCGACCGGCAGGGTCAGATAGCCGTGGATGGCCAGGCCGTCGCGGGCCTTGTACGACACCGGCCGCATGGTGGCAAGGTTGTTTTCGTCGAGCCAGGGCGAGAGATCGGCCAGCAGTTCGAGCTTTTTCGTTTCCCGATCGTACAGGTAGTATTTGCCGCGCGTCCGATCGCCGTAGGCGACGCACACCACCCGCCGCTCGTCGTCGTCCATGTTCGACACCGCGACTTCGTAGCCGGGCAGGAGCGCTTCCAGCTCCTCCTGCAAGCGCTTCCGATTATCGTCGAAAAAGCGGATATGCATGCGGTCTGTGACATAGGTCGCGCCGGTTATCACTTTGCGTTTTTCCGACATGAGGAGCCCGCCAGCGTCCACATCGGGACGGGAGAAAATGAGATCGACTGTTTTCCGCGTTTCCGGATCGTAGGTGTATATGCCTTTTTTGTCCGGTTTCACGCCGCCCGGGCCGGCGAGGTTCGATTTGACGTAGAGAAGCTTGTTGTCATAAGTGAAGTCGAGCGGGTAGAACGAGTCCTGGAAATCGACTGTGACCAGCTCCTTGAACGGCTTGTCCTCAGTAGAACGGTACAGGAGCGTGTTGTTCACCCCGTCGGTTTTCATCGCCGCCCTGACCTTGCCGTCGTGGTCGGTCAGCCAGCCCGTGATGTCGCCGGGATTCTCGGCCGCCAGCGACAGATCGCCGGTCGCCAGCGTGCAGCGGTAGATGTCGAACACTTCGGGGTTGCGGCGGTTCATGGCGATCAGAATGTGTTCCGGATCCTCCTTCAGAATATCCTCGATACTAGCCCGCACGCCGTCGAACGGGGTCAGGTCCCGCTCCTCGCCGCCGGCGGCCGGGACGATCCACACGTGGAAATCCTCGTCGCCGCCCTTGTCCCGCATATAGACGATGTGCTCATCACCTTTCCAGCCGAAACCGGCGATATCGCGATCCGTCACCGAGGTGAGGCGCCGTTCGCCGCCGCCGTCGATGTCGCGGACGAAAACGTTCATTCGCCGTTCCCACGGCTTGGTGTAGGCTAGTTTTTTTCCATCGGGGGAGAGTTGGAACGAGGCGATTTCCGGATTGCGGAAAAAATCCTTCATGGGTATGAGGGGCGCTTCGCCGGCCGGGGCGGCCGAAAGGACGAACGCCGCAAGTAGCAGTGTCGTCAACACAATAGGCAAATTCTTGAACATGAACGCAGTCTCCTTGCTTGCAGTCCGTTTCGATTATATTGTGGCCGCGTGGCGGCAATCCCGCGCTTCCGGGTTGGCGGTCGCCACGAAAAACCGCCATGCGGTACCGCATGGCGGATGAAAAAATCTTGTCCGGGATCCAATTGTTTTTAATGATTTGAATCAGTTTTCATTTTTACGGCGCCCGGAGGTATGGCGCGATTCGGCCAGAAGGCGGGCGCGCTCACTCCTGCTTAGCTCCACCAAGGTGCCGTACACTTTGGCAGCCATTTCGAATTCTCCTCAACCCGCCCGGAATTTATCCACCATTTCCGAAAGGATCGGCATAAGCTGCTTTTTCCGGGAAACGATGTCCCGCATGACATAGACCGAATCCTCCTGTTTCGGCAGGTGGATGGAGTGTTCGAACGCCGGATCGGCCGCCAGCAGCAGGAGGCTGGTGAGTTCGGTTATGTCCGTCACCATGAGTGCGCAA
>JAVBRW010000415.1:0-5155 GCA_031547475.1 Planctomycetota bacterium | reverse complement strand
ATAGCAAGAGAATTTTAAAAATAGCTACTTAGTCAAATTTGACCCGATATTAGCGCTTGATATAGAAAAGTCAAGATATATTTTAGCACAAAAGAGTATATTTACCCCGGAAACCCTCTATGGCCGGCAGAACTGATACATCCCTCGCCAAGATAATGGGGGCGATCATTAAACAGCAGCGCCAAAAAAAATACCCCGGTCACGGCGGACAAATGAAGTGCGCCGCCGACTTCGGCGTTTCGCAGCCCGAATGGAGCAGGTGGGAAAACGGCCAAAAGACACCTTCAGCTGCCAATCAACGGAAAATCGCGGATTTTTTTGGGATATATATCGGAGAGTTGTGGGGCGAGGAGAAACCAACCACCACGACCAAACATGAACCCAATGTCAAGGCAGATCGTGAAACTGTATTCCTCGAAACTGACGAAGCATCGCCATCCAACGAAAAAATAATCTATGCAGAAAGAATCGAGAGGGGCGAATTCGATCGCATCGTCAATGAGGTTGTCAAGAACGCGGGTGACGATACACCCGCAAAATGTTTCCCTTTGCTCTTAAAAAGACTGAGCCCTCCCCTCTGGCCAAGCAATGTTTCGATTTATCCTGTGTTTCGATTTATCGAGGCTTCGCTTTGGCGTTTGTTTCTTCTGACGAGGAAGGAGGCAATCGCCGACTCAACAGCCAGAATATTAATTAAAAAGGAACGCTTCTCTTTTCTTGTCGAGAAACTACGTGTAATACCCTGGCCCTGTAATCAACACTATTACATTGAGATTGTTCCCGCTGTTTTCGAGGAGTTTATTTATAGACTTAAGGGTAAAAAGTGCCCGTTGGACATAGCACTCAGCTTTTTCTACCTGGGATTTATCGCCCATGCAGAAAACGCATTGAGAGCATTAGAGTTAGAGGAAACACAGAACTAAGCCTTTGTTTCCCCGCGTACATTTAAATTGCCCGAGGAATTTTCGCAGGAATTGGAGCTTGCCCCGCCATCGGAACCGCTACCTTATGATCTGCATAATTTGCGGCGACTCACCCTCTTGAACATCGAAATGCAGGAAACAGTCAACCGAGGATTCAAATTACTGGAAGAGGGCAAAATAAACTATGACTCGTTAAAAAAAATATACGTGGAAGCCATTCACAGACTTCGTGAAGCATTCGGCGAACACCTCGAAATGATGGAAGAAACGTCCGAGAATGATAGCTCTCCCTGATAACAATTCATCTCGGGAATCCCCCTTTGCGGGAACCGCATCCGCAAATGTCGCATGAAGTTAAGGTTATTCGCCATTCGAGAGACGGTGGCAAAAAATAGCGCAATATCCCGTTTACCATGCAACCATTTGATCACACGACTGTTATGGATGCGGTTTCCACAACAGTCGCGCAGCAAGATTAACTATGACACTGTCGATGAATGTAGAAGCAGGTCATAGTGTAGTGGCTGTTCACTTCCTCTGCGCCAAATACTCGTCATACACCTCCGCCCAAATCGCGTTCTTCAGCGCCGAGAACCGCTCGCTCAGCCTGGTCTTCTGGGTCCGGGGGTGCGGGATGTCGATGTCGACGATGCGCTTGATGCGGCCCGGGCGGGCGCTCATGATCACCACCCGCTGCGCCAGCAGCACCGCCTCCTCCACGTCGTGGGTGATGAAGAAGCAGGTCTTCTCCTCCGCCTCCCAGGTCTGGAGCAGCTCGGCCTGGAGCTGCGCCCGGGTCTGGGCGTCCAGGGCGCCGAACGGCTCGTCCAGGAGCAGGAGCGAGGGGTTCATGGCGTAGGCGCGGGCGATGGCCACCCGCTGCTTCATGCCCCCGGACAAGACCTTCGGGTAGGAGTCGGCGAAGTCCTGGAGCTGCACCATGTTGATGTACTTGGTGGCGATTTCCTTTATCTCCCTTTCGGGCAGGCGCTTGTTGCGCAAGCCGAATTCGACGTTCCTGCGCACGGTCAGCCAGGGGAACAGCGCGTACTGCTGGAACACCACCCCGCGCTCGGCGCTCGGGCCGTCGATGGCCCTCCCGTCCACCGTCACCTCGCCCTCGGTCTGCTTGTCGAGCCCGGCCAGGATGTTCAGGAGCGTCGACTTGCCGCAGCCGGAGGGGCCGACGACGCAGACGAACTCGTTGTCGTAGAGCTGCAAATCGATGCCGTTCAGGGCGACGACATCGGTGGCGCCGCCGGTGAAGACGCGCCGCACGCCCCGGATGTCGACCTTTACAGCTCGCGCGTCTCCTGCCATGCGGTCAGCCTCCTTTCCGCGATGCCCACGATTTTTTCGAGCAGGAGGCCGACGACGCCGATGATGATGATGCCCATCAGCACCACGTCCATCCGGAAGTAATTCGCCGCTTCCTGGATCATCTGGCCAAGGCCGCGCTGGGCGCCGGTGAGCTCGGCCGCGATCAGGGTGGTGAGGGACGACGACAACCCGAGGCGCGCGCCGACCAGGATGTACGGCGTCGAGGCGGGGATGACCACCTTGAGGAAAATGGTCCGGTCGTTCGAGCCCAGCAACCGGGCCGCCTTGATCAGCGTGTTGTCCACGTTCACCACCCCGCCGGAGATGGAGATGACCATGACCAGGAAGGCGGCGATGAAGATGACGATGATCTTGGCCGACTCGCCCACCCCCGCCCCGACGATCACCAGCGGAATGAAGGCCAGGGGCGGGATGCAGCGGATGAAGCGGAGCCACGGCTGGACAATTTCCCGGAACGGCTTGTACCACCCCATCAGGAAGGCGGTCGGGATGGCCGCGACGAAGGCCAGGGAGAACCCCACCAGCACTCGGAAGACCGAGGCCCACACATGCACCCAGAGCTGGCCCGACTCGGCCCGCTCCTCGAAGGCGGTCAGCACCCGCGCCGGCGGCGCGAAAACCCGGGAACTTCTGAAACCGGAGTAGGACACCGTCGCCCAGATCGCCAAGGCGATGGCGACGGAAATGCAGGTGTAGACAACGGTCATTCTCCGGTCATGCCGTTCCTTCGGCGTCAACGGACGCCTTCGCAGCCAAGCCATCTTTCGATTTCCTCCAAAGTGGACCGAAAGCACTGACAATTTTCCAGAAAATCGGGCGGCGGTTGGCCCGATTTTCTGGAAAACTCGAACTACTTCTCCATGCCCAGTCCCTTGCGCATCAGGTCGAACCTGACATAGCTGGAAGCCTTGACCTCGGGCTTGATGCGGCCGGTGCTCTTCATGAAATCGAGCTGCAGGTCGAAGGTCTTTTCCATCCTGCCGTCGGTCAGCCGCTGCCGTGCCTCGTCGGAGTTGAAGAACACCAGCTGATTACGCTCGGATACCAGATCCTCGTAGCGCACCCCCAGCCCCGCCGCCTTGGCGAAGTCGGCCGAGTCCCGAACGCTCCGGTCAAGATCGGCGTAGCGGTAGTCGTAGCACTTGTTCAGCGCGCGAAGGATGCGCTGGACAAGGTCGGGGTTCTTCTGCACGAACTCGTCGGTGGCGATCCACAGGCCGAGGAAGGGGACCATGTCGACGACGTCCTTGGTCTCGATGACCGAGATCAGTTCGTCGGGGACGTTCGCCTTGATGTTGGTCAGGTCGGTTCCCCAGGCCACGACCGCGTCGACGCTGCCGCCGACGAAGGCGGCGATGGCGCTGGTGATGGGCATGTTGATGACGTTGATTTCGGAACGCTTGACCCCGTATTTGCGGCAGGCCAGTTCCAGCACCACGTCGGCGGTGGTGCCGAGCTCGGTCGCCAGGTTCTTGCCCTTCAGGTCCTGCATGGTCCTGATGCCGGACGCCTTCCGGACCAGGATGGCCTCGGAGTTGGTAAAATGGGAAAGGGAGATGATCTCCGCCTTCCCCTCCGCGCACAGGGCGATGGCGCCCTGCCCGATGTAGCCGAAGCTGACGTCGCCGGACGCCATGGCCGCAATCTCGGGCGCCCCGGAGGTAAACTTGAGCCACTCGATTTCCAACCCCTCCTGCTCGAAAAAGTGCTGCTTCAGCTCGGCTGCGGGAACCGACATCGGGCCCCAGTTGGGATGGTAGGCGGCGCGGAGTTTGATCTTCGCCTCGCCCGCCAGGGAAACGGCGGCAACCGCCAACACCGCGACAACCACCATGACAGCGCGCTTCAACATAATCGACCTCCTCTGATGCCCGAACAACAGGTGGAGAAGATCCGCGGGCCACGGCGCCGCGGATGGAATGCGGAGTGGAGAGGCAAGGATGAAACACCAGATGTCGGCGGGCGCCTACGTCGCGTCCGTCCCAAAGAAATATGTCTCCAGCATGAGGCACCATGCGTGATACAAGGGCAAATGCAACTCCTGGGCGGCGAACACCTCGCACTCGGGAACGACAACCGCGACGTCGCAATGCCCCGGCAAATCGCCGCCGGGCGAACCGGCCAGGCCGACCACCGTCATCCCCAGCGCCCGGGCGACAATCATGGCGTTGATGACATTGACCGCCTTGCCGATGGGGCTGATGCCGACCAGCACGTCGCCGGGGCGGCCATACGCCATCACCTGCTGGGCGAAAATCATGTCGGGGGAATTGTCGTTGGCGACGGCGGTAATCAGGGATTGGTGGGCGCAGAGATTGATGGCCGGGAGACCCCGCTGCAACTTGGCTGCCATGGCTACGCCTGCGGGGCCGGCGACCCTTTCCAGGGCGGCGATGGTTTCGCGGCCCAGGGGCCGGGGCAGCTTGAACCCCTTCATCAACTCGCCCACGATATGATCGCAATCGGCGCAACTGCCGCCGTTGCCGCAAAACAGGACCTTGCCCCCGGCGGCGAAACAGGCGCGCAAAGCCTCGAACGCAGCCCGGATTCCATCCTGGCAGGCGGTCAGCGCCGGGTAACGGTCGAGCAGCAGTGAAAGATGGGCCTCAGCATCCCGCATGCGTTCCTCCCATTTTGTACTCGCGTACAATTTATGCACAATCGTCCTGTAAGTCAAGAGCCGGACAAAGTATCATGGCAGGCGCATTTTTTTACATTTGACCTATCCGCAAGATTACCATAAAATGCCTTCTTTCCGATCGGCGATACGGATTCGCCATGTCGCGCTGGGGTCGTTTCTTCACATTTACTGTGTTGTTTCGCTCGTCCGCACCCGGCCAGGTGCCGGCGGACAGGGGTTAAAACATGAATCTATTCAAAGAATTCTTCCG
>JAVBRW010000278.1:0-8027 GCA_031547475.1 Planctomycetota bacterium | reverse complement strand
GCCCGAAGAGTGCAAATACGACGCGGTGTCGATGGGCGAAGTCATGCTCCGGCTCGACCCGGGCGACGGCCGCATCCACACCGCCCGGCAATTCACCGCGTGGGAGGGCGGCGGCGAATACAACGTGTGCCGGGGACTGCGGCGCTGCTTCGGCCTGCGGGCCGGCGTCGTGACCGCCCTCGCCGACAACCCGATCGGGCGCCTGGTCGAGGATTTCATCCTCCAGGGCGGCGTGTGCACCAAGCGCATCAAGTGGGCACCCTACGACGGCATCGGAAAAACCGTCAGGAACGGCCTCAACTTCACCGAACGCGGCTTCGGCATCCGGGGCGCGGTGGGCTGCTCCGACCGGGGCCACACCGCCGCTTCGCAGATGACGCCGGAATCGTTCGACTGGGACGAATTGTTCGGCAAGGACGGGGTCCGCCACTTCCACACCGGCGGCATTTTCGCCGCCCTCGGCGACAAGACGCCGGACACCGTCATCGCCGCCCTCAAAGCGGCCAAAAAACACGGCACCGTCACCTCCTACGACCTGAACTACCGGCCTTCCCTGTGGAAAGGCATCGGCGGCAAGGATCGCGCCCGCGAAGTGAACCGGGAACTGGCCAAGTACGTCGACTTCATGATCGGCAACGAAGAGGATTTCACCGCCTGCCTTGGCTTCGAAATCGAAGGCGTCGATCACAACCTGTCCGCCCTGCCCATCGATTCGTTCAAAAAGATGATCGAGCGCGCGGTCAAGGCGTATCCGAACTTCCAGGCGGTGGCGACCACCCTCCGCACCGTCCGCTCGGCCACCATCAACGACTGGGGCGCCATCTGCTGGTACGAAGGGAAGTTCCACGAAGCCAAAATGCGCGAACGCTTGGAAATCTACGACCGGGTGGGCGGCGGCGACTCGTTCGCCTCCGGCTTCATCTACGGCATGATGACTTTCGGCGACGCGGCCAAGGCGGTGGAATACGGCGCCGCCCACGGCGCGCTGGCCATGACCACGCCCGGCGACACCACCATGGCCACCAAGGCGGAAGTGGAGAAACTGGTCGGCGGCGGCGGCGCCCGGGTCGATCGATAACATCTTGCGATTTTGTCGGCAAACCTCTGATAAACATACCCGATACACCGGCCCGGGCGCTTGCCGCCCTTGACGCAACCGCCCGGGCCGAATCCGCTTACACATGATTCCCCGCGAGCGCGACCGGCGCGGCCCCGCAGCGGAACCGATTATTTTGCAAAAATGAATTGACAAAAGTCATCCATGCGGTATGGTATATCGTTATACATGTTACGAATCGCTTTGTTCACTCACTACAACCTTTGTTACACCGAAATCAATACTGACTCGTACTGCTCAGACATTTTACCTGGATTGCGCGCATAGCGTCCCAATCGTTCACGACAACGTTGTCTTGTGCAACCGCGCGCCGGTTTCGCGGAAAAATAAACGATGTGTTGCGTACCATAGAGGAGATTCGCCCATGGGTCTGGCGGGAAAAAGCGCGATTGTCACCGGAGCGGCGCAGGGTCTCGGATTCGCCATCGCCTCCCGGCTGGCCGACGAGGGCTGCGAAGTCGTCCTTGCCGACGTCAATGCGGAAAAATGCGCCCAGGCGGCGCGGGAATTGACCGCAAAAGGCAAAACCGCCCACCCCGTCGCCGCCAACGTCGCCACCCGCCAAGGCACCGTCGACATGATGGCGAAAGCGGCGGAAAAACTGGGCAAGCTGGACATTCTGGTGAACAACGCGGGCATTCTCCACAACGCCACCATCAAGTCGACCACCGAAGAGGAATGGGACCGGGTGATGGCGGTCAACCTGAAGGGCGTGTTCTTCTGCTGCCAGTCGGCCCTGCCCTGGCTCGAAAAAAGCCCCGCGCCCCGCATCGTCAACATCTCCTCGCTGGCCGGCCGCATGGGCGGCTACAAGACCGGCCTCGCCTACTCGGCCTCGAAGGGCGGCGTCATCGCCCTCACCATGGGCATGGCGCGGCAACTCGCCCCGGACCGCATCACGGTCAACTGCGTGTGCCCGGGAACGGCCGAAACCGACATTATAAAAGCCTGGTCGCCGGAAGCGATCAACCAACTGAAAGACAAAATTCCGCTCGGACGCCTCGGCCAAGGCATGGACGTGGCGGCGGCGGTGGCGTTCCTGGCGTCGGACGGCGCCGGCTTCATCACCGGCGTCAGCCTCGATGTCAACGGCGGCATGCATATGGGGTGATTTGGTTAATTCACGATTCACAATTCACAATTCACAATTAAACCGCGCTTCGAGAATACGAGAATAATTGTGAATTGTGAATTGTGAATTGTGAATCGTGAATTGCGGTCCCTTTTTCGTCTTTTTTAAGGAGAAACGTTCATGTTCAGGAAACTCGGTGTTTTGGCCGCGATTATGGTCGTGGCGATGTCGGCGGCGGTCTGGGCGGGCCAGACGCTGATCCAAATTTCCCACACATCGTCCCTCGAAAGCCCGTGGAACAAGGCGTCCCTCGCCTTCGCCGATCACGTCAACGGCAAGCTCGGCGACAAGTACAAGGTCGAGGTGTTCGGGAACGGCGTTCTCTGCCAGCGGAACTGGAAGGTCATGTTCGAAATGACCCAGAACAACGAGTCCCAGATCGGCCTCGAATCCGCCACCACCCTCGGCTCCCTCGTCCCGGAAATCGGCGCCATCAACCTGCCCTTCCTGTTCGACGACACCGCCCACGTCTCCCGCTTCATCGCCGCCAAGTGCCCGGCCTGGGAAAAATGGTTCAACGAAAAGATCCTGAACCAGGACCTGGTCATCATCGCCGCCACCCCGCGCCCGTTCCGCCAGCTCAACAACACCAAGAAACTGGTCAAGACACCCGAAGACATCAAGGGCATGGTCTTCCGCGTCCCCTCCACCCCGCTGTTCGTGAAGATCTTCGAAGCCCTCGGCGCCAAGCCGGTGCCGCTGTCCAGCGGCGAAATCTACACCGCCATCCAGCTCGGCACCGTGTCCGGCGAAGACAACTCCATCCCCGTCCAGTACGATTTCAAGACGCACGAAGTCGCCAAGAACTTCACCATCTGGAACTACATCGCCGACCTGTCCACCATGTTCATCAACAAGGAACTGTGGAACGCCATGCCCGACGCGGACAAGGCCGTCTTCCTCGAAGGCGCCAAGATATGGGTCCAGAAGAACGACGAGTTCGATCAGAAGCAGATCAAGGAAGCCATGGAAAACATGGCCAAGTCCGGCGTCCAGTTCTATGAAATGACCCCGGCCGACAAGGAACCGTTCAAGAAGCTGGTCCAGCCCGTCTACGCCGATTTCGAAAAGATGGTCGGCCCCGACCAGATGAAGCAGTTCCTCGAATACGTCGCCAAGACGCGGCAGAAATAACACCCAATTCACAATTCACGATTCACAATTCACAATTTTTTGAGGCAAATTGTGAAGTGTGAATCGTGAATTGTGAATTTTTCGCAAGGGCTGACAATGGAAACAGCGCACAAAAAACCGCACATCGTTCTCCGCATTCTCGACAACGTCGATTCCTTCCTGGTCGGCGTCATCATGGCCGTCATCTTCGTCGACGTCATACTCCAGGTCTCCACCCGGGTCCTGCCCATCCGCGCCTTCGCGTGGACCAACGAACTCGGCGAAATCATGCTCTCCGCCCTCATCTGGTTCGGCGTTTCCGCCGCGGTGAAATCGGGGAACCACATCGGCTTCGACCTGTTCGTCAGCAAGCTGTCGCCGGGCGGCAAAAAATTCATGGGCATAGTCAACATGGGCCTGTTCACCGCCTACCTGGCCATCCTCGCCCACCTCACCTGGGGCATGATGCAGCTCTATCTCCGCCGCACCGCCTACACGCCCATCCTCGGGATCGGCATGTACTGGGTCCGGATGCCCATCTTCATCGGCTGCGTCATGGCCGTCGCCAGACTGGTGATCAAGGAATACCGCATCGTCACCAACAAGGAACGCATGTACGAGGTGTCGCTGCTGGGCGAATAGGCGGGCGCCGTCGCCCACCATACCGCGGAACGCATTCCGCCCCTCTCCCCTTCTTTGCCAACGGAGACGAAGTCCATGCCCGCATTGCCCGTAATGACCATCACGCTCGTCCTGGCGGCGGCGTTCCTCATTTTCATCGGCACCCCGATGGCCATGGCACTCGGCATGTCCGCCATCGGCGTCATCGTCGCCTTCAAGCCGGTGCCGAGCGCGCAGATCGTGCCGCGGCTGCTGTCGGAAGCGTCCACCTCGTTCATCCTGCTGGCGGTGCCGCTGTTCATCCTCGCCGGAAACCTGATGTCCAGGGGAACGGTGGGGCGGAACCTGATCGACTTCACCACCTCCATCGTCGGCTGGATGCCGGGCGGCCTCGGCGCCGTCAACATCGTCGGCTCCATGCTGTTCGGCGGCATTTCCGGCTCGTCCCTGGCCGACACCGCCACCTTCGGCACCATCCTGGTCCCCCGCATGGAGGAGGACGGCTATCCCCGCGACTACGCCGGCGCCGTCACCATGACCTCGTCCTGCCTGTCCGTCGTCATCCCGCCGAGCATCCTGCTGGTGCTGGCCGCCGCGACGTCGGAACAGTCGGTCGGCCGGGCGCTGGCCGGAGGCCTCATGCCGGGGATACTCCTGACCGTGATGCTTCTCATCCCGAACCATTTCATCTGCAAAAAGCACGGCTACGGGACGCGCATCCCCTTCACGGTTGCGAACGTCCTGCACAAGTTCAAAACCTGCTGGACCGCCATCGTGGCGCCGGCCATCATCCTCGGCACCATTTTCTCCGGCATTGTCACGCCGACCGAGGGCGCGGCGCTGGCGGTGTTTTACGTGTTGTTCATCGATTTCGTCGTATTCCGGAAGCTGTCGAAAAAAGATTTGTGGATCTGCCTGAAGGACGCCGGCGTCCTCACCGCCGCCATCCTGTTCATCGCCACCTCGTCCGCCATTTCCAACTGGATTATCGCGTTCGAGAAAATCCCCGATTTCATGGCCGCCATCCTCCTGAACCTGCCCGGCGGCAAATGGGGATTCTTGATTGTCGTCATGATAATGGTTATAATGATCGGCATGGTGGTCGACGCAAGCCCCGCCTGCCTCATCTTCGTCCCCCTCTTCCTTCCCATCGCCGTCCGGGTGGGGATCGACCCCATCCACTTCATCGTCCTGGTCGTGGTCGGCCTGGCGCTGGGCTTGACGACGCCGCCATACGGGGTGTGCCTGTTCAGCATATCGACGGTATGCAAAATACCGATGGAGGCTTTGGTGAGACGTTCCATGCCGTTCTACATCTTCATGACGATATCGATGGTGGTCGTGGCTTTTTGCGAGGACGTGAGCCTGTTCGTCCCGCGGCTGCTCGGTCTGTGACGAAACGATTCCGCGCGGGTGCGGCCGGAGGGCCGGCCGCCCGCGCACTATTCGATAGCGCGGACAACCAAGGAGAACCATATGAAGAAATTGCGTTTCGCGGTATTGCTGGCGGCGCTCGCCACGTTTTTCGCCTGCGCCCCCTCGTTCGCGGGCCAGGACACGGTCACCTTCGGCGTCGTCTACCCGAAGACCGGCAATAACATCCTGGTGGGCGACTTCATCAGGAACGGCGCGCTCCTCGCCCAGAAGGAAATCAACGCCAAGGGCGGCATTCTCGGCAAAAAGCTGGAGCTGGTGTTCGAGGACGAGGTCGACACCCTGCAGGCCTCGGTCAACTCCATGACCAAGATCCTGAACTACCCCAACGTCCCCGCCTTCTTCGGCTCCACCTACTCGTCCTACTGCATCGCCATCTCCCCGATGGTGAAGGAAAAGGGCATCATCATGTTCGCCGGCGGCTCCAGCGCGAACATTCCGAAGGAGAAGAACGATCTCGTCTGGCAGGCCCGCATGACCGACGACTTCTCCGGCCTCCTCATGGCCAAGGCCGCGACCGAGGTCCTGAAGATGAAGAACCCGGCCATCCTCCACATCGCCGAATCGTTCGGCACCGGCCTGATGGAGCAGACGGTCAAGGCGCTGAAGAACCTCGGCATCACGGTCGATCCGAAGAACATCTACGCCCACGTGCCGGACGAGAAGCAGTTCGGCCCCATGCTCAGCCAGATCGCCAACTCCGACGTCGACGGCCTCATCGCCATCTCGCACCAGATGCCCGCCTCCATCATCGCCATGCAGGTCGACGCCGCCGCCCTCGATCTCCCGCTCCTCGGCTCGTCCTCCTTCGGCTCCGTCGTCGTCCGCACCACGGCCAAGGAAGCGGCCGACGGCTGGTACTCGGTGTGCGACTGGACGCCGGAAGTGACGGAAGGCGCCGCCAAGGTGTTCGCCGACGCCTACCGCGCCGAATACAAGGGACAACCGGACTCCGACATGCCGGCGGTCGCCTGCTACGACTCGATCAAGCTGTTCGCCGAAGCCTGCAAGATCGCCAACTCCACCACCGACTCCAAGGCCATCAACGAAGCGCTGAAGAAGATCAAGGCCTACCCCGGCGCCATGTCCACCTACACGCCGAACGCGGACCACTGCTTCTGCACCAGCCAGTACCTGACCTACAACGTCAAACAGAAGGCCACGCTGAAGGAAATCGTTTTCGCCCGCCAGCCTTAATCACCATTCGCCAAAACCGGGACGGGATTCAATCCCGTCCCGGTTCGTATAAGCGGCCGCGCGGCTGCCAATCATTTCCCTCCATGATCCGAGGTAACACATGATCTCACACGTCGTGCTATTCGAACTGTCGATCAACGGGATAGCCATGGGCATGATCTACGCCCTGATGGCCATGGGGTTGATCCTGCTCATCCGCGCCATCGGCGTGATGAACTTCGCGCAGGGCGATTTGCTGATGTTCGGCGCCTATATCACGTACGCGCTGGGCACCCAATTCGAACTGCCGTTCCACTTTATGGTCCCGACCGCCATGGTCGGGTTCGCGCTTTTCGCGCTGGCCTTCATGTTCCTGGTCTACTGGCCGCTCCGGAACGCGTCCTATCCGGCGGCGCTGGTCATCTCGACCATGGGCGCATCCATGGTCATCCGCGAAATCGCCACCATCACCTGGGGCAGCCTGCCGCTCCGGGCTCCCTACCTGATTCCCCGGGAGGGGATTCAAATCCTCGGCACGAAAATCCCCCGCGTCCTCACCATCCTCGGCAGCCGGGTGCAGTCGCAGTACCTGCTGACCATCATCGTCGGAGCGGTCCTCATTTTCCTCGTCTTCATGCTCTTCGAAAAACTCTACGCCGGACGCATCATGCAGGCGGCGGCGCAGGACAAGTACGCGGCGGAGCTTCTCGGCATCCCCACCATCATCACCACCGCCGCCACCTACATCATCGTCGTCACCCTGGCCTCCATCGGCGGCTACATGATCTCCCCCATCTTCCTCGTCTCGAACACGCTCGGGACCATGCAGCTGCGGGCCTTCGCCGGCGTCATCATCGGCGGCTTCGGCTCGATCAAGGGGGCGATTCTCGGAAGCCTCATCATCGGCATGGTGGAATCGTTCAGCTCGCTGTTCACCACCACCTACCGGGACGCCGTGGTCTTTTCCGTTCTGATTCTCGTTCTGCTGTTCAGGCCGCAAGGGCTGTTCGGCGAGCGCATTGCCGACAAGGCTTGAGGTGGGACACATGCGGAAAACATCGAACAAACTCCAATACATCAAGCTGGCGCTGCTGGCAGCATTGGGAATAGCCTTCGTCCTCCTGGTGCCCACCGTCACCACCTCGTACAGCATGATGGTGGTGAACGTCGCCATCATCAACTTCATCGCGGCCCTCGGCCTTTCCATCATGCTCGGCATGGGCGGCATGCTCTCGTTCGCCACCACCGCCATGATGGGGATTGGCGCCTACATCACAGCCAACCTGACCAGCGGACGCCAGGGATTCGCCATGGAAACGGTGCCTGCCCTCGCCATCGCCGTCGTCGGAACCGGCGTGGCCGCGCTCATCCACGGCGCCATCCTCCTCCGGATCTAGGGAACCTCCTTCACCTACGCCACCATCGGCCAGGAGC
>JAVBRW010000452.1:0-7579 GCA_031547475.1 Planctomycetota bacterium | reverse complement strand
CGTTGCACCATAATCTGGAATACGATTTTTACTACATTCGCAACTGGTCGCTGTTGCTTGATGTTGCGATCCTGTTGCGAACGATTCCTGCCGTGATTTTTGGACGTGGAGCTTTTTAGAGTGTACGCTTTGTTTCGACATCTACATCTGCCACATCATTCCCAAACAAACAATATTCCTCCTGCTCACACAACGCTTCCAATCCATCAAGAAATTGTGGCATTCTAGCTTATGGATTCTGAAAGTCTGTTACGTTATTAAGTAATATGCTTGTTGCGTTGCATTCGAACGGTTCTATACGGGAGCAGGACGATGCGACAATAAAACATCTCTTTTTTCATATTTTTCTTCGCGGGGGAAATACGAAAAAGGGGAGGCCGGTACATGCCAGCCAACCCCTCGAGTGCGATTCGAACAATCGTTGCGCGGTGTGTGCCAATTGTTTGGGTCTGCCTATCGCCTCGGCGCGCCGACCGGCGGCTGCTGCGGAGGAGGCGCCATCATCGGCTGCGCCTGCTGCGGCGGGGGAGCCATTATCGGCTGCTGGCCCTGCGGCAGCGGCTGCGGCTTGAAGCGGCCGGCCGCCTTGGCGGCTTCCAGCTCGGCTTGAGCCGCCAGCGATTCGGGCGTCTGTTCGTCCTCGATGAAGCGGATACCGTCCTGGAATTTGGCCGGCATCATGATGAGCAGGGTGTTTTTCACCTTGTGGGTGGCTTTCCCGGCCGGCGGAAGGAACGTGTAGGTCACCACCGCCTCGCCGCCGGAGTGGACGAGCGAATTGAGGATCAGCACTTTCTGGCCCGGCGCCGGAGCGTCCGACACCCGCGAAATAGCCACCAGCACATTATCGTTGAACAGGGCCGGATCGGGCTGGAACGGCTTGTTGTTGCCCATGGTCGCGGCGGGCGAGAATTCCGCCTTCCATTCCTGGATGTTGCCGATAATCGCGTAGTGGGGCATGCTGCTATCATTCCAGTTGTTCACGAAAACGGCGAACTCCTCCATGGGGATGACCCGGTGGGGTATCGGCGTCCCGCCCGATCTGTCGCCCGCCAATCCGCAAACAGCAATCGTCAACGCCAAAACCAGCATCGATGCAAAACGCGTCATGATTCATTCTCCCGGACGGCGACGCGCCGTCTCTTTTTCGCCTATTATAAAAATGACGCCGCGCGTTTCCACTCTTATTCGCGGTAACAGGGAGTTTCGCGCGGCTTTTCCGGCGCGTGAATCGCCCCGGCGCGAAATCCGCCATTTGGCGCGGACCGGCGCGCGTTTATAAGGTTCCATGGACGGCCGCCGGTTCTGGCCGGCGGTCGTTCGGTTTCCCCCCGCCCGGGCGAAGGGTTGCATCGCCGGATTTTGCCGTATTACACCCCTTGCCATTCCTCCGCCGGTGTTTATAATGGTCCAGGTTTGGGTTTGGCCCGCCCCTCCCCGCTCGTGGACGGAGCGGACGGAACAGGCGTCCGAAAGACGTGTGCTAAACGTTTTCTTCGGAAAAAACGGGACGGGATGGCAATCCCGGCCTTTCTTTTGGCATAACGGCATGGAGGCGACAACATGGACATGTCCGGAACAACCTCCGCCCCCGCAACGGCGGCGGCGGCGATCGAGGCGGTGACGGAGGCCGCCGGCGGGGGCGGCGACCTCGTCCACCGAATGATGACGCTGATGCTGCAGCTCGCGGTTCTCATCTTCGCCGTCCGGGTCGGCGGCAACGCGGTCAGGCGGCTGAAAATGCCCGGCGTCCTCGGCGAACTCATCGCCGGCATCGTCATCGGCCCCTATCTCCTGGGCGCCGTGCCCCTGCCCTGGTTCGGCTTTCCCCATGGGTTGTTTCCCAGGGCGGCGGACGGTTTTCCCGTTTCGCCCGAGCTGTACGGCTTCGCCACCATGGCCAGCCTGCTTCTCCTGTTCATGGTCGGGCTGGAAACGGATTTCCGCCAGTTCCTGAAATACTCGGTGGCCGGCACCGTCATCGGCCTCGGCGGCGTGGCCGTCTCGTTCGCGGCCGGCGACATGGTCGGCGTCTGGTTCGGCCCCGGCACGCTCCATTACCTTTCCCCGGCCTGCCTGTTCCTGGGCGCGCTGTGCACCGCCACCTCGGTCGGCATCACCGCCCGCATACTTTCGGAAAAGAAGCAGATGGACAGCCCGGAAGGCGTGACCATCCTCGCCTCCGCCATCATCGACGACGTTCTCGGCATCATAAGCCTCGCCATCATCATCAGCCTCATCGACGTGCTGAAGGCGGGCGGCAGCGGCGGCCTTGGCGGCCTGCCGTGGGGCAACATCGCCACGGTGGCGACGGAAACGGTCCTGGTGTGCGTCGCCTTCAGCGCCATCGGCCTGTCGTTCTCCTCCCGCATCGGCCGCTTTCTCAAATCGTTCAAAAGCCCGACCGCCTTCACCACCATGGCCCTCGGCCTCGCCTTCCTCGCCGCCGGCATCTTCGAAATGGCCGGCCTCGCCATGATCATCGGCGCCTACGTCATGGGCCTGTCCCTGAGCAAGACCGACATCACCTTCATCATCCAGGAGCGCCTCCACAGCCTGTACGACATATTTGTCCCGGTTTTCTTCGCCGTCATGGGCATGATGGTCGATCTCGAGCGCCTGACCAAGTGGGAAGTCATCAAGTTCGGCCTTATCTTCGGCGTTCTCGCCACCATCGCCAAGGTGGTCGGCTGCGCGGCGCCGGCGTTGTTCCTCCGCTTCAACATGCTCGGGGCCATCCGCATCGGCGTCGGCATGATTCCGCGCGGAGAGGTCGCGCTCATCATCTCCGGCATCGGCATGTCCACCGGCATCCTCGATTCGGATCTGTTCGGCGCCGCCATCATCATGACCCTGTTCACCACCCTCTTGGCGCCCTCGCTCCTGGCCGTGGTCCTCAGCGTTCCCGGCAAGGGCGTGACCATCGAGCGGGCGGCCGACGATTTCCGCGAAAGCAATTTCCCCTTCCCGTCGGAAACGGTCGCCGAGGCGGCGACGCAGAGCATATTGGCCGCGTTCCGGGCGGAAGGCTATTTCATCTCGCTCGTCGACTCGTCGTCCCGGCTCTACCACATGCGCAAGGACGAGGTCGCCTTTTCCATGTGGCGAACGGACAACAAGACCCTGACCTTCTCCTCCACCCGCCGCGACGTCACCTTCATCCACACGGTGGTGTACGAGGCCTTGGTCGACATGCACGCCGATCTCGACAGGCTGAAGGAAATGGCGAAGCCGAAGGAGTTCCGCCGCACCCTCCGGTCGGTGACCAGCGTCCGGACGCTGCCGATGAAGGAGAAGCAGGAAATCCTGTCCCCCGAGAGCGTGGTCATGCACATGTGCGCGCGGGACAAGCAGGACGCCATCCGCGAGCTGGTCAGAAAGCTCAACGGCGGCAGCCTGCCCATCAAGTGCGAGGAGGACGTGCTGACCTCCATCGCCGAGCGCGAGGCGGCGGCGCCGACCGAACTGGAATACGGCGTTTCCATGCCGCACGGCCGCACCGAGGCGGTGTCGAACGTCATGGCGGCGGTCGGCATCTGCGCGGACGGCATGAATTTCAAATGCCTGGACGGTTCGCCGGTCAGGCTCATGATCCTGGTCGCCTCCCCCAAGAACACGTCCGGCCCCCATCTCCATTTCCTCGCCAGCATCACCGCGTCCCTGCGGACGCAGGAAATGGTCGATCAGGTGGTGAAGGCGGAAACGCCGGAAGAGGTGGTGCGGCTCCTGATCGGAACGAAAAGCGCCTCGATTGTGGAACGGTTCATGTCGGGGCATTGAATTCCCGAAAACTTGTTGCCAAACCTGCCTTTAGTGTGTTATTATACATTTTCAATTCACCGTTTCGATTTTGTTCAGGCGCATCACAAAACACATTCGCCGCCAATGCGCTCTTTACATGTTCCCGAGTTGTTTTGCGACGAACCGCTTCGGCGGGATTGCCGCCGAATTCACCTTATCACCGGGGGAGACAATTTCATGCTGACACTGAAAAACCGGGTCGCCATCATCACCGGTGCCGCGCAGGGGCTGGGCTTCGCCATGGCGAAAATGATGGGCGAAAACGGCATGGGCGTCGCGCTCGTCGACATCAATGCCGAAAAGGCCAAGGCCGCCGCCGACGGGCTGGCCAAAACGGGCGCCAAGGCCGCCGGCTTCGCCTGCAACGTCGCCGACAACGCTTCCATCGCCGCCATGACGAAACAGGTGGCGGATCATTTCGGGCAAATCGACGTGGTCGTCAACAGCGCCGGAACCATGAACGCGACGAAAATCCCCGACGTCACCCGCGAGGAATGGGACAAGATGATGTCCATCAACCTCGGCGGCACCTTCTTCGTCAGCCAGGCCGCGCTCCCCTACATCAAGAAAAGCAAGGCCGGCCGCATCATCAACATCGCCTCGAACGCCGGCCGCATGGGCGGCTTCGAAAACTCCATGACCTATTCGGCCTCGAAGGGCGGCGTCATCGCCCTCACCTTCGGCATGGCCCGCCAGTTGGCGCCCGACAACATCACGGTCAACGCCGTCTGCCCCAGCACCGTCGCCACCGACATGATCAAGGCGTATTCGCCGGAAGCGATGCAGCGCCTGCTGTCCCGCGTCCCGCTCGGGCGCCTCGCCCAGCCCGAGGACGTCGCCGCCGCCGTCTGCTACCTGGCGAGCGAAGAGGCCGGGTTCGTCACCGGGCTCCTTTTGGACGTGAACGGCGGGTTGTATATGGGGTGATTACGGAATTCACAATTTACAATTCACAATTCACAATTAAAAAGATGTCGCGGTTTTGGCGGTTTTAATTGTGAATTGTGAATTGTGAATTGTGAATTCCTTTCCGTTTGTTTTCTCAGGGAAAGGATTGAAAGAAAATGGGCATGTTCCCCTATGGCGTCGCCTGCGCATTGGACAACCCGTCCAAGGCCGCCCCCATCACTCTCCGCGGCGATATGGAATACCTCGCCGCCACCCTCGCCAAAATGGGCTTTCAGGGCATCGAACTGCAACTGAAGGATCCGCACAAGCAGGACTGGAAAAACCTCAGGGCCATCGCCGATCAGGCCGGCCTCAAATTCACCGCCATCGCCACCGGCCGCGAATATGTCGAAAACGGCCTGTGCCTGATTTCGGACGATCCGGACAACCGGAAGGCGGCGGTCGAACGGCTCAAGGTGCACATCGACATGGCGGAAGTCATCGGCGCCATGGTCATCGTCGGATCGATGCGGGCCAAGATCAAGGACTTCTCCCGTTACGATTATTACATGGACATTCTGCTGCAGGAAAAGCTCGAGCTCGCCGACTACGCGGCCAAAAAGGGCGTCGTCATCCTGATCGAGAACATTCTCGAAAGCACCTCCAACTACCTGAACACCATGCGCCAGGTCACCGATTACGTGGTGAAGATGCGGCGCGACAACGTCAAGGTCCATCTCGACACCTACTCCATGCTGATGGAGGAGAACGACATCGTCGGCGCCGTCGAATACTGCGCGCCGGTGCTGGAGTACGTGCATTTCTCCGATTCCGCCCGCCTCTACCCGGGCGGCGGCAACGTCGATTTCAAGACATTCATGAAGGCGCTCAAGAAGGTCGGCTACAAGGGATTCGTGGTTACCGAGTGCGTGCCGGTTCCCGACGCGGAGACCTGCGCGCAAAGGGGGCTCGATTACATCAAGGCGCTGGAGGAATGTATCAGGATAGAGCAGGCATTGGTTCGGTAGGTGGTGAGGGAGTTTTTTGATTTAAGAATTAAGATTTAAGAATTAAGATTTTTTCTTTTCTCGGTGTTTATCGCCGCACCCCAGCGAGAATATTTGCGCTACGCCATCACACAATCGTTGCGAAAAGAATAAATCTTAATTCTTAAATCTTAATTCTTAAATTCGCTTGGTTCCGTTCCCCTCTCTTGAAAGGAGAAAGCAGATGAAAAGAACCGCCCTTGTCGCAGCGCTGTTCGCATTGATCATGCCGCTGGCCATGGCCGGCCAAAGCATCCGGGTGGTCGGCAACGTCCATCCGTGGACCGACGCGGTCAAGAGCCTGATTCCGGAATTCGAAAAGGAGACCGGCATCAAGGTGAACCTGGAAACCTACGCCGAGGATCAGCTGAACCAGAAGGTCTCGGTCGAATTCACCGCCTCCGGCGGCACCGGCATCGACGTGTTCTGCACGCGTCCCCTGCAGGAAGGCCGCATGATGGCGAAGAACGGCTGGTACGAGGACTTGACGCCCTATTTCAAGGACGACAAGGAATACGACTTCGCCGACTTCACCCCCGGCTCCGTCGATTGCACGTTCCTCAACAACATCCAGACCTGCATTCCGCTGGTCAACGAGGTGGAACTGCTGTTCTACCGCAAGGACATTCTCGCGGCCAAGGGCCTGAAGCCGCCGAAAACCCTCGCCGAGCTCGAAGCCATGGCCAAGCAGCTCCACGACCCCGCCAACGGCATGGCCGGCTTTGTCGCCCGCGGCCAGCGTAGCGCCCTCATCACCCAGTTCTCCAGCTACCTCTACGGCTTCGGATCCGATTTCTTCGATCTCAAGACCGGCAAGTCGCTGGTCGACACCCCCGAGTTCAAGAAGGCCGCCCAGTTCTACGGCGGCATGCTGAACAAGTACGGCCCGGACGGCGTCCTCAACATGCACTGGATGCAGGCCGTCGGCATTTTCACCCAGGGCAAGGCCGCGCTCTACACCGAAGCCAGCTCCCTGTACCCGAGCCTTCTGGACGCCACCAAGTCGGCCCTGGCCGACAAGACGGGCGTCGCCGTATTCCCGGCCGGCCCGGTCGCGCACAAGACCTATGACATCACCGCCTGGGGCCTGGCCATGTCGGCGAAGAGCCAGAACAAGGACGCGGCCTGGAAGTTCATCCGCTTCATGACCGACAAGAAGCGCACCCTCATCACCCAGGGCAAGTTCATGAACCCCTGCGCCCGCAAGTCC
This sequence comes from Planctomycetota bacterium, assembly GCA_031547475.1. Classification (GTDB taxonomy): domain Bacteria; phylum Planctomycetota; class SZUA-567; order SZUA-567; family SZUA-567; genus JAJBSZ01. The sequence continues at coordinate 634 of JAVBRW010000452.1, read as the reverse complement.
ACCTACCTCATTCCCGAAGGCGTCGCCTCGTTCCCGCCGGACTGGGTCCAGGCCATGGCGGACTCGAGCACCATCGGCGTCGGCCGCGACCGTCCCGCCGTCACCGCCGTCGGCGAAGCCCGCGACATCATCGGCGAAGTGGTCGTCGCCGCCATCGAGGGCAAGGATATCGAGCCGGTCGCCAAGCGCGCCAACGCCCGCTTCCAGGAAATTCTCGACCGCGAAAAGATTGGACAGAAGTAACCACTGTCATTGCAACGCGTTACCGAGGAAAGAAGCCGGCCGATTTATGGCCGGCTTCTTTCTTGACGGGCGCGAAAATCGTTTTATCATCGTATACCGTTTTCCCGGGAAATTGTATACCCAAAGCGAATTGGCTTTTGCCAAACGTAAATCCCAAGCCCAAAGCGCGTGGGAAGGTTATGGGGTTGAATAACCGAAAACCATACGCGCTTTGGTATATACCGGAGCCATTTTTATTTTCTGTTTTCAGTTTGTGACAAACGCATCGATCACTGGTAGCGTTTGTGTTCGGAAAATTTTCATTTAGTCAAATAAGCTGTTTTATTTTTCAATACACTGTTCATTACAATCAGTAGCTTGCGCATGCAGGCGGTAATGATGACTTTAAAGC
>JAVBRW010000117.1:0-3793 GCA_031547475.1 Planctomycetota bacterium | reverse complement strand
GCGAGGACATCGAGGCGCCCTACGGCGGCGCGTTCAAAATCACCCGCGATCTGAGCGATGTGTTCCCCGGCCGGGTCAGGGGAACGCCCATCAGCGAAGCGGCCATAATCGGGGTCGGAACCGGCCTGGCGCTGGGCGGATTCAGGCCGGTGGCGGAGATCATGTTCGGCGATTTCCTCACGCTGACGTTCGATCAATTGCAGCAGCACGCGGCCAAATTCGCGGCCATGTCGAACGGCAGGTTGTCGGTGCCGCTGATTGTGCGGACGCCGAGCGGCGGCCGGCGCGGCTACGGCCCGACCCACAGCCAGTCATTGGAAAAGCATTTCCTCGGCATTCCCGGCCTTTCCGTCCTTGCCCTGAACGGCCGCGTCGAACCGGCGCGCCTGTACGCCGCCGCCGTCCAGGCGAACGGACCGTTCCTCGTCATCGAGAACAAGACGCTGTACGGCAAGTTCTGGCCCGCCCCGCTCCCGGACGGCTACGCGGCGGAGGAGACGGACGACGCGTTCCCGACCATCCGCCTGCGGCCGAAGGAAGGCGCGGCGGACGTCACGGTGGCGTGCTACGGCGGCATGCTGGAGCATGCCGAAGCGGCGCTGGCGGAAGCGTTCCGCGAGGACGAGATACTGTGCGAAGTGCTGTGCTACACCCGCCTGACGCCCTTGGACACCGGCCCGCTTCTGGAATCGCTCGCCCGCACCGGCAGGCTGCTCACGCTGGAGGAGGGCCCGGGGCAGGCGGGGTGGGGCGCCGAATTGGCGGCGCAGGCCGTGTATGCCGGCGCCGATCTGCGCGCCGCCGCCCGCCTTTCCTACGACGGGATCATTCCCGCCTCGGCGGCGAGGGAGGCGGAATTGTTGCCGGGGGCGGGGAAGATTGCCGAAGCGCTGCGCGCTTTGATGACGCCATAATCGATATGTTTGTCGTGATATATTCGCACCGATTCCCGCATCCCCAAAACATCGAAAAAAAGCGGGGCGGCCAATTGCGGCCGCCCCGTTCGCATATGAAAACCATTGGTGACAACAGCATCAGCCCTTCAGCGGCGACGGGGTGTGGAACTCGCGGCGGGCGAGGGCGGAATCCATCATCATGATGGCCGGGCTCGGCTTTTCGCCGACCAGCTTGGCTTTTTCAAGCAGTTCGGACGCGCTGGCCTCTTCCTCGACCTGTTCGGTGATGAACCACTCGAAAGTGATGCGGGTGGCGTGGTCCTTGGCTTCCACCGCCATGTTGACGATGCGGTTGATGGCGGCGGTGACGCCCTGCTCGTGTTTCAGCGTCTTTTCCAGCACATCGATGACGGACGCGTATTCGGTGCCGGGAGCCTCGATTTTTCCGAGCGCGACCGCTTCGCCGCGTTCGATCATGTAGTTGAACATGATGAGGCCGTGGCAGCTTTCCTCTGTCGCCTGGATGCGCATCCAGTGGGCGAAACCTTTCAGGTTCTGCTGTTCGAACCATGCCGCCATCTGGAGATACAGGTAGCCGGAGTAGAACTCGGCGGCAATCTGTTTGTTGATCGCTTCGGCAAGTTTCTTGTCCATGTTAGCCCTTTCTTCGCAAGAGAGTACAACCATGAGTTCATTATAATGCATGAACGCCATGTGCCGCAATGGGTAAAAGGGGATTATGCGAAAAAATGGGTTTTTAGGGGTCCCCTTTTGTCATTGCTGCGCCTGCAGGAAGTCGATGGCGCTTTTGCGCATGGTCTCGGCGTCCACTTCCAGCCCGGTCCAGATGCGGAAGGAGTGGGTCGCCTGGTGGGCGTTGAAATCGATGCCGGGGACGATGATGTGCCCGCGCCTGGCGGCGGCGGCGATGAATTTGGTCTCGAGCGGCTTGAAAATGGCGTCGTAAAACACCGCGTCCTTCCGCGCCTGATCGAAGGGGAACACTTCGTGCAGATCGCCCTTGTCGTTCATGCCGTTCGGGGTGCCGTTGCCGACGAGGGCGGCGGCCTTGAGGTGGGGAGCCCAGGTCTCCGGCTTCCAGTCGATTATTTCGACTTCGAGGCCGGACACTTTCGTTTTCAGGGTGGCGACGAACTGCTTGAAGGTCGCGATCAGGTCGGTTTCCTCAAGCCGGTTGGCGACGACGATTTTTTTGCAGCCGCGCAAGGCCGCCTGCGCCACCGCCGCTTTCGAAAACCCGCCGGCGCCGAGCGCGAACATGGATTCCGGCGCCTTGCCGCCGGTGCGGGCGAGGACGGCGTTCCAGAACCCCATGCTGTCGGTGTTGTAGCCGACGTATTTGCCGTCCTCCAGCGACACGCAGTTGACCACGCCGGTGAGGAGCGCCTCGTCCTTCAGCACATCGCACATTTTCGCCACCGGCGCCTTGACCGGCATGGTGACGGCGCAGCCCTTGAGGCCGGCCTTCAGCAGGGCGGGGAACACTTCCCCGACCGTGTCGAGGTTGGCCCTGAGCGCGACCATGACCCGGTCGAGCCCGGCCGCGTCGAAGGCGGCGTTGATGACGACCGGCGACATGGCGTAAATGATGGGGTCGCCCAGGATGGCGTAGAACTCGGTGCGGGCGTTGACGGTTTTTTTGCGCATGGCTTGCTCCTTGGAAGATGGCCGATAAAAAAGGAAAATGCGCCCATGAAAACGTTGTCTTTGCGTGTCGCTAAAATAAACTCTACGGCATGGACCTGCTTAGTCAAACCTTTTTTGGGCGGTCTACCCGAACGCGCCGGACGATGCCGCCGGCCGGAGGCGCGGGAGGCGTCATTTTTGATGAATAGATCTGTACATCCGGGATTTATTGCCTTAAACTTGAACAAACTGCCACATATCATATCAATGGCGGACGGGTCCGGAGCTTCGGGAAAGGGGAAGAAATGAAAAAACTGCTTTTGATGATCGCGGCGCTGGCGTTGGCGGGCGCCGTGGCGGGCGCCGGCGAAACGGCGTCGACGGGAAAAAAGGTGGCGATGATTCTCAAGAATTTCGTCAACCCGTTTTTCATTTCGGTGAGGGAAGGGGGCGAAGCCGCGGCGGCGGAACTTGGCATGCAATTGATCGTTCTCGCCCCGTTGCGGGCCGACAGCAACGAGGAACAGGTTCGCATGGTCGACGAATCCATCGCCGCCGGCGTCGATCTGGTCATCATGTGCCCGTCCGACACCATGGGCATCATTTCCGCCATGGAGAAGCTGGACGAGGCCGGCATACCGGTGGTGAACCTCAACACCCGCATCGGCGGCGACAAGCGGCTGGCGCGCACCTTCGTCGCCATCGAAAACTACGACGCCGGCTACGAGACGGTCACCCGCCTGTTCGAACTGATGGGCGACAAGGGCGAATTCATGCTTATCGAGGGCGTGCCCACCGCGCAGACTTCCATCGACCGCGTCAAGGGCGCCCTGGACGCCTTGAAGGGACACCCGGACGTCGAGCTGGTCGTCCGGCGGGCGGCCGACTACAACCGCGCCAAGGCGAAGGAGGTGGTTGGGGAACTGCTCCACGCCCATCCCAACGTCGCCGGCATCTACTGTTGCAACGACGAAATGGCCCTGGGCGCTGTCGAAGCCATCGCGGCGGCCGGCGGCAGGCCGGGTTCCATACTGGTCGCCGGCTGCGACGCCATTGCCGACGCCCGAAAGGCGGTCAAGGACGGCTCCATGGCGCTGACCTGCGACAGCCAGCCGTTCAACCAGGGCTACCAGTCCGTCATGGTCGCCAACCGCGTTTTCGCCGGCGAGAAACTGCCGCCCTTCATCAAGCTGGACATGAAAGTGCTGGGGAAGGGGGATTTGAACTGAGCGCGGCGTGCGTTGCGCGGC
>JAVBRW010000057.1:0-4071 GCA_031547475.1 Planctomycetota bacterium | reverse complement strand
CCTCGACGAACCGCGAGGCGGGAATGCCCGCAACCGCTTCATCATACCGGCATGCGTGAACGTAATGCACATGTTCCGCACCGGGCCGCACGCGCGGCAGCGCCAGGCAGGGGATGTCACGCAAGGCATTTTCAAGGTATTTCACATTCGCGGCGCGTTTGGCGTTGAACGTATTCAACTTCTTCAGTTGGCACCGGGCGACCGCTGCGTCCAACTCGGTCATGCGGAAATTGAAACCGACCATATTGACAAGAGCCGCGGCGCTGTCGCTTTCCACCACTGCTTCCGCATGGTTGCGTATCAGTCGCAGACGCTCGGCTAGGCGAATATCGTCGGTCACCACCACCCCACCTTCGCCACTGTGTATATGCTTGTGATAGTTGAGCGAAAATACGCCCATTGTCCCCAGCGTGCCGGCGTGCCGCCCGTTCAGGCGGGCGCCGGGCGCCTGGGCCGCGTCTTCAATGACAACCAGGTTGTGTTTCGCCGCAAGGGCATTGATGCGGGCCGCGTCATAGGGCTGGCCAAACAGATCGACGACGATTATCGCCTTTGTCCTTGCGGTGATTTTTTTCTCGACATCGTCGGGATCGAGACAGAAACAATCCGGCTCGACATCGGCAAACACCGGCACGCCGCCATAGAACAGCGGCGCGGTGGCGGAAATGCTCATCGACCACGGAGCGACGATGACCTCGTCGCCCGGCCCGACGCCGGCCGCGCCCACTGCGGCGATCAGCCCGGATGAGGCGGAATTGACGGCGACGGCGTGCTTGACGCGGTAAAACGCCGCCCATTCGCTTTCCATCGCCTGAACTTCGGGACCGCCCATGAACTGCGGATGCCGCGCCCCGAGATAGCGGGACAACACACCGGAATCCAGCACGCGGAGGGCGGCATCCTTTTCCTCCCGCCCGACCGTGACGTAGGCGGGGAACGGTTTGGTCCGCACAGGCTTGCCGCCGAGAAGCGCCAAGGTCATCGCCGTTCCTCCAATCCCATCGCTTTCGCCATCAGTTCCGCCGCGTCCCAATCTTCCGGCGTATCGAGATCCTGCACCCGCTTGCGCGGCAAAACGACAGGCCGCGCCCCGGGCATCATCAACCGTTTTTGTCGTAAAAGCTCGGCCGCATCCAGCCAATAAAATTGCCCCGCGTCGTGGACGAGTTCGGGCAAATCCTGCGAACGGGTCATTTCGTGCTCGGGCCAGTTGAAAACAAAACTGCCGTCGTCCAGCACCCGTAACGCCCGGAGAACCGGAAAGTCGAACGTCGTCACCGATACCGCCGCCGGCGCATTGTGGGTGGTCATGATATCCAAACCCCGCTTCAGATCATCGGCGGTGACGAAGGGCGATGTCGGATAGATGCAACAGACGCGATCGGGCGCTTGTCCGTGCGCGCGCACCCAGTCAAGCGCGTGAAGGATCACCGGAGCGGTGGGGGTGTGATCGTCGGAAAGCTCGGCCGGCCGCATAAAAGGAACATCGACTCCGTACTCGCGGGCCACAGCCGCGATGACGGCGGAATCGGTGGAGACGATCACCCGCTCGAATATGCCCGAGCGCAACGCCTCTTCAATCGGCCAAGCGACCATGGGCTTGCCGGCAAAGAGCTTGGAGTTTTTTCCCGGAATGCGCTTGGACCCGCCCCGGGCGGGTATCACGGCCAGATTCTTCATGCATGCATTCCTCTACCACCGTCGCGATCCTGGCCGGCGCCTGAAAATGGAACTCCAACTCCAACCGTGGATGCACCACAACATTATCTTTTGCTTCGACGAGCCAATTTGCAACCGCCAGCCCTATTCCCTCTTCGGTATCGATGTAGTGAATGCCGGGCAATCCCGAAAAACGCCGTATCGAAGCCTGCCGCGCGCCCGGCTGCAGTGCAAGAGTGGGCAATCCGCAAAGCCAGGCATCATACAGCAAAATGGATGACATCCCGGCGATGGCATCCGCGACCGGGAGTATAGTTCTTCCTTGAGGCAATTGCAAGACCTGACCGGAAACGCCGCGCGAAACGGCTCGCCACAATTTATCCAGCTCGTCGGCATGATCCTTGGGGTGCGGCAAAACGACAACGTATATATCGTTTTTAAAGGGTTCAAGCTGTTTGAGAAAGAGATCGAGCACCCTGTCCTCTGTGAATCCGTAATGGTTTTGCGCCGAAATGTCGGATCCGAGAACCTGCCGCAGCGGCTCATTGACGAAAACGACAAGGGATTTGTCGACCGGCAGCCCCATCCGTTGCCGCTGTTCCGCCCGGTTCGATTGCCGCGCGGCGATAATCCCGGCCAGTTCGCCCAATCCGGGGTGGCCGGTGACGCGCAGGCATTGTTCCGGAACGCCGTCGGCGATGGCGCCGAGCTTCGCGTCCTCGTCCATCACCGCGTAGATGTCCGGTTCCAGCAGGGGCAGGCCGTCATGCCGCAACCGTTGGGCGTAGCCGCTCCAGTTGTCGAGAACGTGCACCACCGGCACGGAACGCATCCGCGCCGTTCGCGCAAGGGCAAGGGGAAGTATGTCACTTGAACTGGAGCCGAAAAGATAGCAGGCGGCGCCGTCGGGAAATTCGGCCGATTCGGACAGGCGAAGCGCCGCAAGGGAGGCGGGCAATTCCCGCCCGAGGAATCCGTGATCGAGAACCCTGCAGACCTGTCCGCGCCGGGCCAGTTCCATAACCACCGGCAATACCGCTCTGCTGCCGCCGGGATCGCCCGCCGCACAGAAGATCATGCTTTTGCCCTTTCCAGAATATCGTCCAGGAGCGATTGGCTCAGGCGCGCGCTTTCCAGGCTGCTGCGCGGCTTTGTCCCGTTTTTCATGCATTCCACCAGATCGGCCAGGGCGGCGTCCATATAGCCTTCGAAAGCGATGGGGACGAATCGATCGTCTTCGGCGTCATGCAGATCGTAGAAGCCGGGAAACAGTTTGTTTTCATCGGAACGCTCGACTTGTGCAATCTTGCCTCCCCGGAGGATGGAGACGACTCCCCGATCGCAGACAAGGGAAATATCGTTGGTATGGTAGGGAACATCCATTCCCGACGCCTGGACGAGAAGGCCGTTGGAAAGCCGCAAGGAAAAGCCGGGACTGTTGCCGGGCGTTTTCTCGACCCATTCCAGATCGTAGCCATCGGCCTGGGTGAGATAAAACAACTGATCGAGAAGATGAACGCCGTTTCGGGCCAGTCCGGGGGAATACACTATTCTGATGAGCCGGCACGGGCCATGCCGTTCCTGCCGAAACACCTCGCGCAGGCGTTCATACGCCGGCAGGTAGCGGCGGGTATAATTCACCAGAACCGTCGCCTTCGCCGCCGTCGCGGCGGCGATCAGGTCGTCCAGATGTTGGAGCGTATCGGTGGGCGGCTTTTCCAGCCACAACCCTTTTACCCCCGCTTCGAGGCATTGCATCGCGTGTTCGAAATGCAATGCGGTTGGCGAGCATATTCCCACGATATCCGGAGCCAGCGCGGCAAGCATGTCCGCCAGGTCGGCAAAGACGGATGCGCCGGGCAGCCATGCCGCAAACATGTGCCGGTCATCCGCATTGATCGAGCATCCTCCAGGCGTTTCGAGTTCCGGATGCGCGAGCATCGCGGCAGCCTGCGTCTTTGCTGCACCTTTTTCGGCCATGCGTTTGTCATACTTCCACGCAATGTTGCCCAGTCCGACAAGTGCGGTTTTATACATTGATTTTCCCAGCGAGAAAAATTCCCTACCCCGGCGCAAACGATTATGCCTGCCTGTCGCCGATACGGTATTTCGACAGCAGGAATTTGTGGAAGGCGGAGTTCTTCACCATGCAGGTGTGAGGTCTCCGCCAACGCCAATGTACTCGCCCTCCCCCCTGCTACAGGTCGCCGCTGATGATCATCTTGCGGATTATCTCGTACGCCTTCTTTGGGAGTAGATGTCCGGCGGTTCCAATGCGCCCACCCCGGCCATGTTCGACTCTCCCCGACGCAGGTCTCAATATTCGAACAAGTAGTTGTCCGCCGTCTGGTTGATGCCCAGCAGCGCGTCACTGTTGAGTTTCTTCTGCCGCAGCCCCTTGTCGCCGGCCAA